>JBOFLR010000177.1:0-8835 GCA_051657965.1 Dermatophilaceae bacterium | reverse complement strand
CTGCTGCGCGACTTCCTCGCCTATGCGGCCACCGGCGCGCTTCCGTCATCCGCACCGACCCCGGCCGGTGGAGCGCGCCCCTCGGCCGTTCTGGTCGCCGATCTCGCGCGGCGACTGCGCTCCCACGGGCTCGTCGTTCACGAGGGTGTCGGCTCCGCCCACGCAGGGCGGGGGACCGGGGCGCACCCGGTCGATCTCGCGGTCGAGGCTCCGGACGAGCCGGGCCGGCTGCTGCTCGCCGTCGAGTCCGACGGCCCCCGCTATGCCGCGGTGCCGTCGACGCGCGACCGCGACCGGCTTCGAGCCGAGCACCTGGAGCGACTCGGCTGGCAGCACCTGCGGGTGTGGTCGACAGATCTGTACCGCGACCCGGCCCGCGAGGTGGCCCGGGTGCTCGACGTGCTGGGTGTCGGCGGGCCGCCCGATGAGTGACGCCTGCCGATCGACGGGTGACGCGAGCGGCCCTCGTGCAGACGCTCGACGCGTGGTGGATGACGCGGACGACCTCATGGCCGACCCCGGCCGTGTGGGCGGCAGCCACCGACGGAGCGTGCGTCGACAGCCGCGACGGGCGGTGCGACCGGGGACGAGCCCCGAGGCGGATGACGTTCCCGAGACACCGGCTCGCCAGGAGCCCGAGGCGGATGACGCACGTCACGACCGCTGGCTCCACGACCAGCGTCCCCCGCACTGGGGCTGACCCGACCGATACGCGCGAGGGGCGGCGACCCACCGTGGGTCGCCGCCCCTGACGCGTCGTGGCGCCGGATCAGGCGCGCGTGCGCAGCGCGTCGCGGATCTCGGTGAGCAGCTGCGTGTTCGGGTCGACCGTCGCGGCCTCCGGCTCGGCGGGGAACATCCGCGCCTTGGCGGCCTCGTACGGCTTGACGATGCCGAAGTACACGACGGCAGCGAGGATGACGAAGGCGACCAGGGCGGTCAGGAACGGACCGACGGTGGTGAGCCCGCCGGGCTCCCAGTCGTCGAAGTTGGGTGCTCCGCCGGCCTTGGCCAGCAGCTCGATGATGACCGCGGTGAACGCGGTGACGACGGTGGCGAACGCGGCGCCGATGATGAACGCCACGGCGAGCTCGACGAGGTTGCCGCGCAGGACGAAGTCTTTGAAGCCCTTCATGAGACCTCCAGTAGGGGGAGCGGCCGGGTCGGCCGCGCACAAGGGAACGAAGCGGCAAGACCGTCCCACAGGGCGACAACGGTGTCAACGGGGAGCACCGACGTACGGGCCGCGTCATCCCGGGCCGGTCGCGACGACGTTGACGACCGGCGGCCCGTCCAGCCCGCCGTGACCCGCCAGGAGCCGTTCGGCGCCGGCCGCGGGCAGGGCGAGCACCACTCCGCGAGCCGGCGACCCCGACAAGCTGTCGACCAGGTCCTCGGGTACCGGTGGGTCGGTGGCCAGGACCGTCGCGCCGCGCACGAGCGGCCGGCCGCCGCTCGCGGCCACCACGGTGACCTGCTGGCCGGGCCCGAGCAGTCCGAGCACCGCAGGGTCGGCGACGACGACGTGCACGGCGACCCTGCCCCGCGCCAGACCCTCCGCGGCTGAACGTGGTACGAGACGGCTGCGCGTCAACGTCTCGCCGGGGGCGAGGGCTGCACCGACCCGGCGTCCCGTGGCGGCCGCCGGATCGGTGATCGAGCCGGGCTGTGCGGCAGCGGCGGCCACGGCGACCATGCGGAGGTCGCCGGCAGCCAGCTCGGCACCGGCGGGTACGGCCCGAGCGGCGGCGACCACGGCCGTCGTGGGTGGTGGCGCGGGTGTCAGCTGCCCGACGACGACCACCACCGCGGTGGCGGCGAGTACCCCGGCGAGCAGGCGGCGAAGTACCCGGCGGCGCCACCGGGAACGACGGCCGGCGCCGGTGACGCCGGGGAACGGGAGGGAGGGGAGGAGGGCCACCCCCGCGACGCTAGGGGCGCTGCGGCATCCGTGGAACGACCGGCCGCAGGTCAGGCCGAGGTTGTGGACGGCGCCTTGGCGCCGGACCCTCCTGTGGACGACGAGGATGCCGAGGCACCCGACGACCCGGAGTCCGACGACCCGGACCGCGACGACCCGGACCGCGATGACCCCGACTCCGATGACCCGGACCGCGATGATCCCGACTCCGACGACCCGGATGCCGACTCCGTGGACCCCGAGCCCGCCGACCCCGTGCCGGACTCCGACCCGGACGACCCCGACGATCCGTCCGACCCCGACGACCCGGCACCCGAGGACGCCGACTTCCCACCGCCGTCGCGCGAGTCGGTGCGGTAGAAGCCGGTGCCCTTGAAGACGATTCCGACCGCGTTGAACAGCTTGCGCAGCCGCCCCTCGCACTCGGGACACACGGTGAGCGCATCGTCGGTGAACGACTGCACCGCCTCGAGGCGGTGGTCACACGCGGTGCACGCGTAGGCATAGGTGGGCACGGGTCCTCCTCGAACGTGGTACGCCGCTGCACCGGGTGTCCGGACGGCCGGGGACTCGTGGGCGACGCGAGCGGCATCCAGGATAAGCGAGCGGCCGCGGTCGCCGATTCCCGTCCGCCGCCCCGGCACGGACGATGTCGACGTCGCGGCGCCAGGAACAGCTCGCGCGGTGGCCCCAGGAACAGCTCCCGCCGTCAGGAGGTTCGTGCACAGTCCGACGGCTATAGCGCCCTGTGTCGACGGGATGCACCTGATCCCGCGGAAAGGGGTCGCAGGTCAGCGGCCGGACCAGCCGGCGAGCCGGCCGCCGCGGCTGACGAGGAACAGCCGCCGCTCGACCTCGGCCCGCACCGCGGCGGGGGTGATGACGAGCAGCTGGTCGCCGTGCCGCAGCAGGTCGGACCCGCGCGGCACGAACGACCGGCCGTCGCGGACCACCAGCGAGACGTTCGCGCCCACCGGCAGCCGCAGCTCGAAGACCCGCACCCCGCCGATCCGCGACCCCGGCCCCACGTCGATCTCGAGCAGCTCGGCCCCCAGCTCCTCCAGCGGCGTCGCCTCCACGGTGAGGTCGACCCGGTGGTGCGCCGCGTCCAGGCCCAGCCGCCGGGCGACCCACGGCAGGGTCGGCGCCTGCACGAGCGTGAAGACCACCACCAGCACGAAGACGAGGTCGAAGATCCACTCCACCCCGGGCGTCCCCGCGGTCACCGGCACCGTGGCCAGCACGACCGGCACGGCGCCGCGCAGGCCGGCCCAGGAGA
Source organism: Dermatophilaceae bacterium (assembly GCA_051657965.1). GTDB lineage: Bacteria > Actinomycetota > Actinomycetes > Actinomycetales > Dermatophilaceae > JBOFLG01. Next base: position 5,635 of record JBOFLR010000177.1, on the reverse strand, counting down.
GGAAGGCCTGGGTGCGCCACGGCATCCGGAACGGCGCGAGCGAGGCCACCACCGACAGCGGCCGGGCCAGGAGGAGCAGGGCGGTGCCGATCACCAGGGCCGGCACCAGCTGCGCGGCGAAGCCGCTCGGCGACGCGAGCAGCCCGAGCAGCACGAACAGCCCGATCTGCGCGAGCCAGCCCAGCGCGGTGGCGAACCCGACCACGGCGGGGCGGTGCGGCATCCGCAGGTTGCCGAGCACCAGCGCGGCGAGATAGCACGCGATGAAACCGGACAGGTGCAGGGCGTCCCCGATCGCGTAGGCGAGCACCGCCACCGCCACCACCCCGATCGCGAACAGCGCGGATGACGATGCCGCCACCGTCGCGAGCAGCCGCCCGCCGCCCCATCCGACCAGGAGCCCCACCACGCTGCCGCCGGCCAGCTCGAGCGCCGCCCAGGACAGCACCTCCTCCCAGCCGACCGAGGCCGCCCCCGGCGCCGTCGCCGCGGCGATCGCGGTGACGAGCAGCACCGCCGGGGCGTCGTTGAACCCGGACTCCGCCTCGAGCATCCCCGACACCCGGCGCGGCAGCGGCACCCGGCGCAGCACCGAGAAGACGGCCGCGGCGTCGGTCGAGGCCAGCACCGCGCCGACGAGCAACGCGGTCTGCCACGGCCAGCCCAGGACCAGCGTGCCCACCACCGCCACCACGACCGTGCTGACGCCGACGCCGACCGTCGCGAGGACCGCCGCCGGCGCCACCGCCGACCGGATGCCGGCCCACCGCGTGGTGATGCCACCGTCGACGAGGATGACGACGAGCGCCGCGTAGCCGAGCACCTGGGTGAGCTGCTCGTCGTCATAGCGGATGCCGAGCCCGGACTCACCGAGTACCACCCCGATGCCGAGGTAGAGCAACAGCGACGGCAGTCCGGAGCGCAGTGAGAGCCGCACCGCGACGACCGACACCACGAGCACGAGGCTGCCGACCAGGAGGACCACGGCGAGGTCGTCGACGGTGAAGCCGTCGCGCGCCACGCTGTCGGCGCGCGCCAGACCCCCGGCGAGGGTCGGCGCACCGGCGGACAATGTCAGGACCGTCCTCGTGTCGGCGACGGAGGGTGTCCTAGTCTCGCAGGGTGAGTCGAGGTGCCGTGGTGCGACGCGTCATCCTCGGTCTCGGGGTCCTCGTCGTCGTCGGCGCGGTGGTCGCCTCGGTCGTGGTCGTCACCGCGGTGCGCAACTCGCTGCCCCGGACCTCGGGTGAGGTCTCGCTCCCGGGGCTCGGGGCCGACGTCACCGTGCTCCGCGACGACAGCGGCATCCCGCACCTGTACGGCGACAGCCTCACCGACCTGGCGCGAGCGCAGGGGTACGTGCACGCCCAGGAGCGGTTCTTCGAGATGGACGTGCGGCGGCACGTCACGGCCGGGCGGCTGTCCGAGCTGGTCGGGGAGGCCGGCGTGGAGTCCGACCGGGCGATCCGCACGATGGGCTGGCGGCGGGTCGCCGAGGAGGAGCTCCGCACGCTCGACCCGCGCACCCGGCAGGTGTTCCAGGCTTACGCCGACGGCGTCAACGCCTATCTGGGCGACCGCAGTCCGGGAGAGGTGTCACTCGAGTACACCGTGCTCGGCCTGAGCCTGCCGCTGGGTGACATCGAGGAGTGGACCCCGGTCGACAGCCTCTCCTGGCTCAAGGCGATGGCCTGGGACCTGCGGGGCAACTACGACGACGAGCTGGCCCGGGCCCGGCTCACCGGGCGCCTGCCGCCGGAGCAGATCGCCCAGCTCTACCCGGCCTACGACAGCGAGGCGAACCCGCCGATCCTCTCCGGCGAGGACTGGTCGCCGGCGTCGCGCGCCACCGGTACCACCGCCGGCCGGGTGTCGGCCGACGTCACCTCCCGCACGACGAGCGCCGGTGCCGCCGGCGCCTACGCCGCGGCGCACCGGGCCCTCGCCGCCGTGCCCGAGCTGGTCGGCGAGGGTGAGGGCGTCGGCTCGAACTCGTGGGTGGTGTCCGGGAGCCGCACCACGACCGGCGCCCCGCTGCTCGCCAACGATCCCCATCTCGCGGTCGGTCAGCCGGGTATCTGGATCCAGAACGGGCTGTCCTGCCGCCAGGTGGGGCCCGAGTGCCCGATGGCGGTCAGCGGGTTCTCGTTCGCCGGGGTACCGGGGGTCATCATCGGCCACAACCAGCAGATCGCGTGGGGCTTCACGAACCTCGCCCCCGACGTCACCGACTTCTATCTCGAGCGGGTCGTAGGCGACACCTACCTCCGGGACGGCCAGTGGATGCCGGTGACCTCCCGCGAGGAGGTCATCCGGGTCGCCGGCGGCTCCGACGTGCGCATCACGGTGCGCACCACGGAGCATGGACCGGTGCTCTCGGACGCGCTCGCGCCGGTGGCCGACGCCGGCGCCCGCGCCCCGACCGCGCAGGAGGGTGACGACGGCGAGACCTATGCGGTGTCGCTGGCCTGGACGGCGCTGCGCCCGGGCCGCACCGCCGAGGCGATCATCGGGATCGACCTGGCCACCGACTTCGACGAGTTCCGCGAGGCCGCACGCGACTTCGCCGTGCCGGCCCAGAACCTCGTGTACGCCGACCGTGTGGGCCGCATCGGCTACCAGGCGCCGGGGCAGGTGCCGATCCGGCGAGCGGCGCTGCCGCGTACCCAGCCCGGGTACTGGCCGGCGCCGGGCTGGGACTCGTCCTACGACTGGCAGGGGTTCGTACCGTTCGAGCAGCTGCCGTGGACCCTCGATCCGGACGACGGCGTCATCGTCACGGCGAACCAGCAGGTCACCGCGAGCCGCACGCCGTTCCTCACCACTGAGTGGGACCACGGCTGGCGCGCCTCGCGGATCGCCGAGCGGCTCGGCGAGCTCGACCGGGTGAGCCCCGACGACATGCGCGCCATCCAGCTCGACACCCGCGACGGCTTCGCCGACGTGCTGGTGCCGACGCTGCTCGCGGTGCCGCTCGACGGCGGCGACGGCGCCGGGGCCGAGGTCGACGTGGCGTTCACCGAGGACGCACGTTCCCTGCTGCGCCGGTGGGACCGCACCATGCCGGCCGACGACTCGGACGCGTCGGCGGCGGCCGCGTACTACAACGCGGTCTGGCACAGCCTGTGCGAGCTGATCTTCGACGACGAGCTGCCCGCCGAGCTGAAGTCCGACGGCGGTGCACGCGACCGGGCTGCCGTGCAGCGGCTGCTCGAGGACCCGTCCAGTCCGTGGTGGGACGACAAGCTCACACCGAACGTCACCGAGGGCAGGGACGCCATCCTGCGACGGGCGCTGGTCGACGCCCGGCTCGACCTCACTCGCGAGCTCGGCAAGGACCCGGGCAAGTGGCAGTGGGGCGCGCTGCACCAGCTGACCCTCGAGCACCGGGTCATGAGTGGCGACGACGTGCCCGCCCCGGTGCGGTGGCTCTTCGACGACGGGCCCTACGAGGTCCCCGGCGGCTCCGCCGTCGTCAACGCCAACGGGTGGACGGCGAGTGAGGGATTCGGCGTCACCACGGCGCCCTCGATGCGCATGGTGGTCGACCTCGGTGACCTGGAGCGCTCGACGTGGATCAACCAGACCGGCGTCAGTGGCCACCCGTGGGACGACCACTACTCCGACCAGGCCGCCGACTGGCTCGCGGGCCGTCAGCGGCCGTGGCCGTTCGGCGAGGAGGCGGTGCGCGCCACCGACCCCGACGAGCTGGTGCTCCGCTCCACCCCCGCCGACTGACGCCAGCTCGAGCCCGGCCGCCCCGCGCCTGCGGACGGTCAGCGCGCCGGCCGGCTCGGGAGCATCTCGAGACCGTCGGCGGTCAGCACCGCGTCGACCGGGACGTCGTGGGTCTCGCGGGGGAGCGGCTCGTCATCCGGCCCCAGCAGCTCGCCCGGATGCAGCAGCGCCACCACCGGCACACCGGCGTGCCGGCGGGGGAGTGCGCGGTCGTAGCAGCCGCCGCCCTGTCCGAGTCGGGTCCCGGCTCGGTCGACAGCCAGGCCCGGCGCGAGCACGAGAGCGGCGTCCGCGATCGCGTGCCGGCCCAGCGCGACGGACGGCCGCGCGGCATCCGCCCAGTCGAGGTCGAGACCGGGCTCGGTCACCGGCAGCAGGACCCGGATGCCGCGCGCCCGCAGCGCCGCGTGCGCCGCCGCGGTGGCCGGCTCACCCGGGACCGCCTCGTAGGAAGCCACCGTGTCGCCGGCGCGCAGGCCGAGCGCGTCGGCCAGCTGCTCGACCCGGCGGGCCAGCTCCGCGCCGTCGGACGACGCGTCGCGCCGCCCGGCGATCGTGCGCCGTCGCTCGCGGAGCGCCGCCCGCCGGGCCGCCTTGCCGGGATCACCGGCCACCTCGCGGGAGTCACGGTCCACCTGCGACATCGTAGGGTGACCCCCATGACGAGCGATGCCCTGCGCGCCGCGACCACGAAGATGCGCGACGCCGGGGTGGGCGAGCTCGCGATCTCGGTGTTCGCGGCGTTCCACGCGCAGCTGCGTTCCTCGGCAACGGGGTTCGTGCCCGAGTCGACCATCGACCCGCTCGGGCGGGTGCCCCATCTGCGGGACGTGCGGGTCGACGACGCGGCCCTGCGCGACGCCCTCGACCACACCGTCGTCGTCAAGCTCAACGGCGGTCTCGGCACCAGCATGGGCATCTCCGGCCCGAAGACCGCGCTCGAGGTGCGTGACGGACGCACCTTCCTCGACGTCATCGCCGAGCAGGTGCTCGCCCTGCGCCGCCGGCACGACGTGCATACCCCGCTGGTGCTGATGAACTCGTTCCGCACCCGCGAGCGCTCGCTGCAGATCCTCGGCGCGCACGACGGCCTCGCGGTCGACGGGCTGCCGCTCGACTTCCTGCAGAGCAAGGAGCCCAAGCTGCGGGCCGACGACCTCTCGCCCGTCGAGTGGCCGGCCGATCCCGACCTCGAGTGGTGCCCGCCGGGCCACGGCGACGTCTACGTGTCGCTGCGCACCAGCGGCCTGCTCGACACCCTCCGCGAGCGCGGGTACCGGCACCTGTTCCTCTCCAACGCCGACAACCTCGGCGCCACCTGCGACGGCACCATCCCGGCCTGGATGACGGCCGAGGGCGTGCCGTACGTGGCGGAGGTGAGTGCCCGTACGGTCAACGACCGCAAGGGCGGCCACCTCGCGGTGCGCCGCCGCGACGGGCGGATCATCCTGCGCGACAACGCGAACGTCGCGCCCGGCGAGGAGGAGTTCTTCCAGGACGTCGAGCGGCACCGCTACTTCCACACCAACAACCTGTGGGTCGACCTCGAGGCGCTGTCCGCCCGGCTCGACGAACGGGCCGGTGTGCTCGGCCTGCCGGTCATCGTCAACCGCAAGACGGTCGACCCCACCGACAAGGAGTCCACGCCCGTCATCCAGGTGGAGTCGGCGATGGGCGCGGCGATCGAGCTGTTCGACGGGTCGCGCGCCGTCGAGGTCGACCGCAGCCGGTTCCGGCCGGTGAAGACGACGAACGAGCTGTTCCTCATCCGCAGCGACATCTACCGGCTGGGCGAGGACGCGCGGGTGGAGTCGACCATCGACCACCCCGAGCCGCTCGTCGACCTCGGCGCCCACTACCGGTTCGTCGCCGACTTCGACGCCCGCTTCCCGCACGG
>JBOFLR010000176.1:0-1777 GCA_051657965.1 Dermatophilaceae bacterium | reverse complement strand
TTGGCCCACTCCTGCCAGGCGTCGAGCTGCTTGCGCGGCTGGCTCGCCCCGCCGGGCATGACGACGGCGCCGACGTACTCGGCCTGGAACACGCGGAACGGGGTGCTCGCGAAGTACTCGGTGCACTCGACGAGCTCGGCGCCGAAGCGCAGGTCGGGCTTGTCGGTGCCGAACCGGCGCATCGCGTCGGCGTACGTCATCCGTGGCACGGGCGTGGCGAGGTCGACCCCGACGAGCGACCAGATCTCGCGGACCACGGCCTCGCCGAGCTCGAGCACGTCGTCCTGCTCGACGAAGCTCATCTCGACGTCGAGCTGGGTGAACTCGGGCTGCCGGTCGGCACGGAAGTCCTCGTCGCGGTAGCACCGGGCGATCTGGTAATAGCGCTCCATCCCGGCCACCATGAGCAGCTGCTTGAACAGCTGCGGGCTCTGCGGCAGGGCGTACCAGGACCCGGGCGCGAGCCGCGCGGGCACGAGGAAGTCGCGGGCGCCCTCCGGGGTCGAGCGGGTCAGGGTCGGCGTCTCCACCTCGACGAAGTCGCGCTCCCTCAGCACTTTTCGTGCTGCGGCGTTGACCTTGCTGCGCAGCCGCAGCGCCTGCCCGGCCGACCGCGCTCCGGGGCGACGCAGGTCGAGGTAACGGTGCTTGAGCCGGGCCTCCTCCCCCACGCTCACCCGTTCGTCGATCTGGAACGGCAGCGCGGCGCTCGGGCTCAGCACCTCGATCGTGCCCGCCACGACCTCGACCTCGCCGGTGGGCAGGTCGGCGTTGACGTTGCGCTCGTCGCGCCCGGCGACCTCGCCGGTCACCCGCACGACGTACTCGCTGCGCAGGTCGTGCGCCGCCGCGTCGAGCACCGCGTCCCTCGCGACGACCTGCACCACGCCGCTCGCGTCGCGCAGGTCGACGAACGCCACCCCGCCGTGGTCCCGCCGCCGGGCCACCCATCCGGCGAGGGTGACGGTCGAGCCGATGTGGGCGGCCCGCAGGGAGCCGGCCTCGTGGGTGCGGAGCACAGTGGAGTCCTTCGAGCAGATGTCGGTGCCCGGGACGCGATCCGGGCCGGGCGTCGCGGGAGATCGGTGCGGATGCCGCGTGCGCCGCCCGCGAGACGGCGCCGGTTCACGGCCCGCCCAGTCTACGAATCGCGCCGTCCGCCCGGCGAACGCCTATCTCGCGGCACCGGCCCGCGAACGCGGATCCCGCGTCGTGCGCCCGGCGGACGCGAATCTCGTGTCACAGGCACGCGAACGCGGATCTCGCGTCAATGCGCCCGGCGGGCGCGTGCCTCACGGCGGTACCGCCTCGGCCGACCGCTCGCAGTGGCCGCCGGTCGACCGCTCGCGGGGTCAGGTGGCTCAGGAGCGGGACGGGTCCGCGGGGAGGAGGCAGACCTCGTTGCCGGACGGGTCGCGGAACACCCGCCACGGGAGGTCGCCCCACCCGTGGTCGACCCACTCGCTCCCACCGAGGTCGAGGAGCCGGGCGACCGCCTCGTCGACGTGGTCGTCGGCCTCGAGGCGCACGTCGAGATGGACCCGGTTCTTCTCGTCGGCACCCTTGGGCGCCGGCTCCGGACACAGCTCGAGCAGCGGCCCGCGGCCGCTCGGATGGCGCAGCGCGCTCGGCATCGAGCTCTCGGCGGGCACCCAGCCGGACAGGGAGGACCAGAACACGGTGTCGCGATCGACGTCGGCGCTGTCCAGGGGCAGCGAGGAGAGCGGCCCGGACACGGCGTACTCGGGCCGAGCCTCCATGACGCAGAACGGGTTTC
>JBOFLR010000175.1:0-1588 GCA_051657965.1 Dermatophilaceae bacterium | reverse complement strand
TCGTCCATCTCGAGCACGATGTCGTAGGGGACCTTGGCCTCGGCGAGCAGCACGTTCATGTGCCCGGGCAGGCGGCCCGCCACCGGGTGGATGCCGAACCGCACGTCGACCCCGCGCTCGCGCAGCCGCCGGGACAGCTCGGCGACCGGGTACTGCGCTTGCGCGACCGCCATCCCGTAGCCGGGGGTGATGACGACCGACCGCGCGTTCGCGAGCAGCTCGGCCGCGCCCGCCGGCGTGACCTCGCGGTGCTCGCCGACCTCGGTGTCGGTGCTCACCGTGCCCGGCTCGACCCCGAACCCGCCGGCGATGACCGAGAGGAACGAGCGGTTCATCGCGCGGCACATGATGTACGACAGGTACGCACCCGAGGAGCCCACGAGCGCGCCGGTGATGATCAGCAGGTCGTTGCCGAGCAGGAAACCGGCCGCGGCCGCCGCCCACCCCGAGTAGCTGTTGAGCATCGACACGACCACCGGCATGTCGCCGCCGCCGATCGACGCCACGAGATGCCAGCCGAGCGCCAGGGCGACGAGGGTGACGATGCCGAGCACGGTGGACTTCGCTGCCGTGGACCCCTCGGGCAGCGCCGTGTAGACGACGGTGAGCAGGCCGGATGACGCGAGCGCGCCGACGTTGAGCCAGTTGCGCCCGGGCAGCATCAGCGGGGCGGAGGAGATGCGCGCCGACAGCTTGAGGAACGCCACGACCGAGCCGGTGAGGGTGACCGCGCCGATGAAAACCCCGACCGCGACCTCGACGTCGTGGATGGCCGGGTAGGGCGTCTCCTCGTAGGCGCTGTTCCAGCCGACCAGCACCGCCGCGAGCCCGACGAAGCTGTGCAACAGGGCGATCAGCTCGGGCATGCCGGTCATCTGGACCTTGCGCGCCCGGTCCAGTCCGATGGCCGCGCCGATCGACATCGCGACGACGATGAGCAGCAGACCGATCCATCCGCTGCCGTCGCGGTCGTCGCCACCGGCACCGAGGGGGACCGCGTCGACCCCGACCGTGGCGGCGAGCACCGTGACCGCCAGCGCGACCGTCATCCCGACGACACCGAGCACGTTGCCACGCCGCGCGGTCTCGTGCCTCGACAACCCGGCGAGAGCGAGGATGAAGAGCAGCCCGGCGACGATGTAGGCGCCCTGCACGAGCGTGAGCCTCATCGGGCTGCCTCCTCGCGGCGGAACATCTGCAGCATCCGCGCCGTGACCCGGAAACCGCCGAACACGTTGATGCTCGCGACGAGGATGGCGAGGAACGCCAGCACCGACACCGCCGCGTCACCCTGCCCCACCTGCAGTAGGGCGCCGACCACGATGATGCCGCTGATCGCGTTGGTCACCGACATCAGCGGGGTGTGCAGCGCGTGGTGCACATTGCCGATGACGTAGAACCCGACGACGACCGACAGCACGAACACCATGAGGTGCCCGAGGAACGGCTCGGGGGCGAGGGCCGCCACCACGAGGAACAGTGCGACACCCGCGACCACCAGCGCCAGCCGCTCGTTCGGCCCGAGCGACCGCCGAGGCCGGGGGCTGAACGACCCGTCGTCGACGGCGGCGACCTCGGTGCGCGACCG
>JBOFLR010000174.1:0-1874 GCA_051657965.1 Dermatophilaceae bacterium | reverse complement strand
TCGCAACGGTTCCAGGTGGCGACGCGACCGAGGCCGAGCTATCGTCCGAGCCCGCGGCTCCGACTATTGCTGCCGCGTGGGCCGGCGCCGCTGAGTCGCCACCGGCGCCCGGCCTTTCGCCCTTCTGACGAGCGCGGTTCGGTGCTCGAGACCTGCGCGGCATCGTTCACCGGGTCGATAGCCTGGTGGGATGACGAGAGGGCTTGCGCCGTCCGCCCGGGAGTTGACGCCCGACGAGCGGCAACTCGTCGAGCACGCTCGTCGGACGATCGATGCCACGACGGACGCCGGCCCGGGCGAGGACGGGCGGCACACACCATGGGAGCCGCGGTACGCGGTGTCGATGGCCGGATCTTCACCGGGGTGAACCTCTACCACTTCACCGGCGGCCCGTGCGCCGAGCTCGTCGCGCTCGGCGCGGCACGCGCAGCGGGCGCGACGGAGATCACGCACATCGTCGCCGTCGGCAACCACGGCCGCGGCCCGATCGGTCCGTGCGGACGCGACCGGCAGGCCTTCCTGGACTACTACCCCGACGCTCGCGTCATCCTCCCGACCCGTGACGGACCACGATCCGTTCTCGCCGCCGATCTGCTGCCCCTGGCCACGGTGTGGTCCATCGAGAACGGCTCGGTAACGGCAGAACCGCGATAGGCGCGTTCATCGGCCGAGGCGCTCCGCGACGAACTTCGCGAGAGCGTCGGGGGAGGGGTTGACCCCAGCCGACGCAGAACGGGTGGCCCGCCGGGTCGGCACAGAGCCGGTGGCCCTCCTCGCTGCCCAGGTCGTCGGCCGGTTCAGTAGCCGAGCGCCGAGGGCGAGCGCTTCCGCTTGGGCAGCCCGAGGGTCCTCGACCGTTCGGACCAGCTCCACAGCAGGCGACGCTACTGTCAGGTGGGCCCGACGTGAAGTGCGTCATGGGGCGTCGTCGCCGCCGCTGCTAGCGTCCGGCCCGACCCAACGTCCGGTGACCGGGAGATCCGAACCATGCGCAGCGCCAGGGACTTCTTCGCCCCCCTCGCGGTGGGGGCGCCGACGCCGCTGCGCGAGGTACCGGCCCGGCCGAGCCGGATGATCCACTTCGTCGACCCCGGCAACCCGCGGATGGTCGCCAAGGTGCCGCAGCTCGTCGGCACCGTCGACGTGCTGCTCGGCAACCTCGAGGATGCCGTCAAGGCCGAGAACAAGGATGCCGCCCGCGCCGGCCTGGTCGAGCTCGCCCACAGCACCGACCTCGGTGAGCACACCCAGCTGTGGGCCCGAGTCAACGCCCTCGACAGTCCGTGGTGCCTCGACGACCTCATGACCCTCGTCACCGAGGTCGGCGACCGCATCGACGTCGTGATGGTGCCGAAGGTGCACGGGCCCGAGGACATCCACTACGTCGACCGACTGCTCGCCCAGCTCGAGGCGCGAGCCGGCCTCACCCGCCCGGTGCTCGTGCACGCCATCCTCGAGACCGCTCGCGGCGTCGCGAACGTCGAGGCGATCGCCGGGGCCAGCCCGCGGATGCAGGGCATCAGCCTCGGCCCGGCCGACCTCGCCGCGGACCGCCGGATGAAGACCACCCGGGTCGGCGGCAGCCACCCCGGCTACCTCGTGCGCGCGGACCCGACGGGGGAGGGCGGCGCGCGGGCCACCTCCCAGCAGGACCCGTGGCACTACACGATCGCCCGCATGGTCGACGCCTGCGCGATGCACGGCATCCTCCCGTACTACGGGCCGTTCGGGGACATCGCCGACACCCTCGCCTGCGAGGACCAGTTCCGCAGCGCCTACCTCCTCGGCTGTGTCGGCGCGTGGACGCTACACCCATCCCAGATCGCCGTCGCTGCAACGGTGTTCAGCCCCAGCGCGGATGACGTCGCGCACGC
>JBOFLR010000173.1:0-1756 GCA_051657965.1 Dermatophilaceae bacterium | reverse complement strand
CGAGTCCGTCGAGCCGGTCGGCGCCGAGCGTCAGCCGGATCGCGTCCCTCGGGGGTCGAGTCGCGGTCGTTCCTGCGGCTGACCCGTCAGGTCGGCGATCAGCTCGAAGTCCTTATCCACATGAAGCACGACGAGGCCGTGGACCTCGGCGGTGGCGGCGACCAGGACGTCAGGCACGGATACCGACCGGTGCAGCCCGCGATCCGCCAGCAGCCCTTAGACCTCGAGAGCTCGGGACTCGACGGCTGGAGTCGCGTTCATCACGGGCATCAGCGACACCGGGGCGCGAGCCACCTGCGCCACCCAGTCGCCGCCGGACCGCGCGGAGAAGCCGACCTCCAGCAGCGTCGGGGTGCTGATGAGCACGTCACCGCGCTCGATGCGCCGAAACCACGCGTCCGCATCGGGGGAGTGGTGCAGCCGGACCAGCGCCGACTTGTCGACCAGCCACGGCCCGTCGCTCACGACCAGGCGTCCCTCATGACGTCGGCGTCGGCGAGGTCGGCGAACTTCTCGAAGTCGGCTGCGGTCACCGCGGCTCCGCCGACCTGTGCCTCCGCAGTACGGTGCGCCGCAGGAACTCGTTGCGGGACAACCCGAGTCGACGTGCGCGCTGGTCGATGCGCGCGACGTCGTCGTCGTCGACATCGCGGATGACGATGTCCGCCATGAGGTACCCCCCAGGTCGCTGTCAGCCGATGGTGCACCGACCGGTGCGGGCCGCATCAGGGCGGAGACGGCTCGCAGCGTAGTGCTGCCGACGGCGACGCGGACCGGGCCGGGTCCGCACCCAGTCACGTCGACACCGACAATGGCGACATGACCAGGATGAACCGGCTCGCCGTCGCGGCGGGAGCCGCCACCGCCCTCGGCGCCGTCGCGGTCGCTGCTCGCGACGTCACCGTGGCGATCGGCGGCAGTCCCGCGGGCGACCGCCTACGACGGATGCAGCGATCGGCGAGGTACCGAGACGGTGCGTTCCACAACACGGCGAGCGCCACGTCATCCGTGCCGGCCGACCAGCGCGACGTGCTGCGGCGGTTCGTGCGAGGCGCCGAGCTGCGGCGACCGCCGCGGGCGATCCCGGTGGTGAGCGCCCGGCGGCAGCCCGCCACGACCGGGCTGCACGTGACCTGGTTCGGGCACGCGTCGTGCCTCGTCGAGCTCGACGGGGTGCGGATCCTGCTCGACCCGGTGTGGTCGGAGCGGTGCTCGCCGAGCCAGCACGTCGGCCCGCGCCGGCTGCATGCCGTGCCGGTGGCACTCGCGGCGCTCGGCCGGGTCGACGCGGTGGTCATCTCGCACGACCACTACGACCACCTCGACATGGCGACCATCCGCGCTCTCGCGGCGGCCGGTGACACGCTGTTCGTGGTCCCGCTCGGGGTCGGCGCCCACCTCGAGGCCTGGGGGGTGTCGCCACAGCGGGTGCGGGAGTGCGACTGGGGTGACGACGTCGACGTGTCGGGCGTGCGGCTCACCGCGGTCGAGGCGCAACACTTTTCGGGTCGCGGGCTGAGGCGTGACGGCACGCTCTGGGCGTCCTGGGTGCTCGCGGGGCCAGCGGGCCGGGTGTTCTTCAGTGGTGACACCGGCTTCTTCGACGGGTATGCGGGACTGGGTGAGCAGTACGGCCCGTTCGACGTCTCGCTCATGGCCGTCGGTGCCTACGACCCCGCGTGGCACGACATCCACCTCAACCCCGAGGAGGCTGTCGAGGCGGCCCGGCTGCTGCGCGGTGGCCTCGTCCTCCCCA
>JBOFLR010000172.1:0-14928 GCA_051657965.1 Dermatophilaceae bacterium | reverse complement strand
CCGGGGCCGGCATACCAGTCGGCGACCTCCCACCCGCTCACTTCACGCAGGTGACCGCCGGCTGCCGTCGTCCGGTCGTGCAGCGGCGAGCACAATGCGTCTCTCGCAGAATGCAGCTGGGTGCCCGGCAGATGGGCGGTGTAGACGGTGCCGAGCACCTCCGCCGTCCGGGCCGCCCGGTAGGCCGGGTCGAGCTGGTGCTCGCGGAAGCGCGCGACATCGAACCCGGTGACGTCGACGTCCGGCGTCCCCGTGGCGACCCAGTGCGCGACGATCCGGCCGAGCCCACCGGCCGAGAGCACTCCGATCGAGTTCAGCCCCGCGCACACGACGTACCCGCGCATGCCCGGCGCCTCGCCGACCGCCGGCTCCAGGTCGGGGGTGAACGACTCCGGCCCGCAGAAGAAGGTGCGGATGCCGGTGGACTCCACCACGGGCACCCGGGCCATCGCCTTCTCGACGAACGGCGCCATCCGGTCCCAGTCCGGCGGGATCGTGGTGAAGCTCGCGTCGGCGGGGATGCCGTCGACCTCCCACGGTGCGGCGACCGGCTCGAAGAGGCCGACCATCATCCCGCCGCCCTCCTCGCGGTAGTAGCCGTAGGAGGCGGGGTCCTCGAGCACCGGCAGGTCGGGCGTCATCCCCTCGATCGGCTCGGTGAGGAGGTAGTAGTGCTCGGCCGCCTGGTTGGGCACGACGACGCCGTTGCGCCCCGCCAGCTCGCGCGCCCACATGCCGGCGCAGTTGACGACCACCTCGCACTCGACGTCGCCGCGGTCGGTTCGTACGCCGACGATCTCCTCGAGCAGGCCGCGCCGGCGCACCAGCGCCCGCTCGACACCGACCCCCTCGAGGACCGTGACCCCGCCGGCGCGGGCTCCCTTCGCCAGGCTCATCGTGAGGTCGACCGGGTTGACCCGGCCGTCGCCCGGCACGTGGAAACCGGCGAGCAGGTCGTCGGTGCGCGCGAACGGGAACAGCTCGGCGATCTCGCGCGGCGACACCTCCTCGACCTCGAGCCCGTGCATCCGCTGGAACGCCGCGACCCGCCGGTACTCCTCGAGGCGGCCCTCGTCGGCGGCCGCCTCGATCAGCCCGACCGGCCGGAAACCGGTCGCCTGCCCGGTCTCTGCCTCGAGCCGGGCGTAGAGGTCGCGCGAGTACAGCCGCAGCCGGGTGCTCGTCTCGGAGAACGAGCCGAAGCAGGTCATCAGGCCGGCGGCGTGCCAGGTCGTGCCGGAGGTGAGCCGGTCGCGCTCGAGCAGCAGCACGTCGCTCACCCCCTCCCGCGCCAGGTGGTAGGCCACCGACGTGCCGATGACCCCGCCGCCGATGACCACCACCCGCGCCCGCGCCGGCAGCGACCCGGCCGGGTCCGCCCGCCGAACAGCTGCACTCCTCGTCCTGGATGCCGTACCACTCCCCGTCATCCCGGATGTCGCACCGCGGGCTCCCTGCTCTCCCGGCTTCGCCGTCCCGGATGTCGCGCCGCTCACCACCCGCACCCTAGCTGTTGCGGCGCATGACGTCGGACGTGCCGGCCGGGCATGGACGCCTCGACCGGTCAGGCGTGAACGCGGAAGCCGCGCCCGGTCTTGCGGCCGAGATACCCGGCCGTCACCAGGTGCTCGAGCAGCGGCGCAGGGGCGAACCCGGGCTCCCGGAACTCGAGGTACAGCTCGCGTTGGATGGCGAGGGAGACGTCGAGCCCCACGACGTCGAGCAGCTCGAACGGCCCCATCGGCAGCCCGCAGCCGGTCTTCATCGCGGTGTCGATGTCGTCGGCCCCCGCATAGTTTGCCGAGAGCATCTTCACGGCGTCGTTGAGGTAGGGGAACAGCAGGGCATTGACGACGAAACCGGCGCGGTCGCCGCAGGTGACCGGGACCTTGCCGACGGCGCGGCACACTTCCTGCACCGTGGCGGTCACGTCGGGCGCCGTCGAGATGGTGTGCACCACCTCGACCAGCGGCATCACGGTCGCCGGGTTGAAGAAGTGCATGCCCACGACGTCCTGCGGTCGTGTGGTCACCTTCGCGAGGTCGACGACGGGCAGCGACGACGTCGTCGTGGCGAGCACCGCGCCCGGCCGGCAGATCGTGTCGAGGTCGCGGAACAGCTCCTGCTTCAGCGCGAGGTCCTCGGCCACCGCTTCCACCACGAGGTCCGCGCCCGCGAGCGCGCCGCGGTCGGTGCTGCCCGTCATCCGCCCGAGCACGGCCTCGGCCTCCTCGGTCGTCATCCGGCCCTTCTCGACCGCGCGAGCAGTGCTACGAACGACCGCCGCGCGCACGGCCACCACCGCGTCCTCGGTGCGGGCCACGTACGTCACGGGCATCCCGGCCCGGGCGAACACCTCGACGATGCCGGTGGCCATCGTCCCGGAGCCGACCACCCCGACCGAGCCCACCGGCCGCGGTGTCACGCCCGCAGGGGCGCCGTCGGACGGTGTCGCGGCATCCGGCACCACCTGGGGCGACCCCGGGGCGGCATAGGTGTAGAACCCCCGTCCCGACTTCCGTCCGAGGAAGCCCGCCGACACCATCTGCTTGATGAGCGGCGTCGGTGCATGGAGCCGGTCGCGACCCTGCTTGTACATCGTGTCGAGGATCTCGTAGGCGGTGTCGAGGCCGATCAGGTCGAGCAGCTGCAGCGGCCCCATCGGGTAGCCGCAGCCCAGCCGCATCGCGGTGTCGAGGTCCTCGCGGGTGGCGTAGCGGGACTCGACCATCGATACCGCGTGATTGAGGTAGCCGAAGAGCAGCGCGTTGGCGATGAACCCGGCCTTGTCGCCGACCACGACCGGCTTCTTGCCCAGCCGCTCGGCGAGCGCCTTGACGTCCTCGAACACATCGTCGGCGGTCACCACGGTCCGGATCACCTCGACGAACTGCTGCACCGGCGCGGGGTTGAAGAAGTGCATGCCGACGACGCGTTTCGGGTCCGATGTGGCCACTGCGATCTCGGTCACCGGCAGCGACGAGGTGTTCGTGGCGAGCACGGCGTCGGGCGACACCACGGCGTCGAGCCGGCCGAGCACCGACTTCTTCAAGTCGAGCTGCTCGGGGACGGCCTCCACGACGAGCTGGCACGGCGCACAGTCGGCCAGGTCGGTCGAGTACCGCACTCGGTCGTGCAGGGCGTCGTGGGCCTCCTGGGTGAGCTTGCCACGGGCCAGCCCGCGGCCGGTGCTCGTCGCCAGCACGCCGCGGCCGTGCTCGACGCCGCGCTGGTCGGCGTCGACCGCGACGACCTCGATGCCGTTGCGGGCGAACACCTCGACGATGCCCGCCCCCATCGTCCCCAGCCCGACGACCCCCACGGTGGTGAACTCACGCGCCATGGCCGCGATCCTCGCAGAGGTGCCGGATGACGACCACGCCACCTCCGCGTGACGCTCCTTACCCCGAGGTCACCTACCAGTCGACACCCGAGGAGACCAGCCCGGTCTCCACCTCGAGCCGGGAACGTGCGCTGAGCGGAGGCCGGTACGGCGGAGTGGGGACGTCGTTACTCACGGCGAGCTGGAGGAGCACGGTGTCGTAGGCCGCCATGGCGGCCTCCAACCGAGCCGCCCGGTGCGGCTGGCAGCCGGTCTCGATGCGCTGCACGTCGGCGGCGATGCGTCGCAGCTCGAGCCCGAGCAGCACGGTCGGCAACGGCTCGGGCTCCGGGTGCCGCTGCCGCACTCGGCGCTGGCGCGCGGCGAGCAGCGCCCGCAGCGGCCGTGGGGGGTCTCCCCCGGTGAGCCAGTTCAGCCCCGCGAAGAGGGCGACGAACGAGATCACGGGCAACGCGAAGAGCGCCAGCGCCATCAACGCCGCCTCCATTGGCCTCACCTCGTCTCCAGTGTGCGGCGCGCTCGGCGACGCGGCAAGCAGGATCGTCGACGGAGGCCGGCCGGTTAGGGTTGGCGACCGTGCGCATCGTCATCGCCACGTGCAGCGTCGACTACGACGGCCGGCTCAGCGCTCACCTCCCGCTCGCGACCCGGCTGTTGCTGGTCAAGGCCGACGGCTCGGTGCTCGTGCACTCCGACGGCGGGTCGTACAAGCCGCTGAACTGGATGTCGCCGCCGTGCGCGATGGCCGAGACCGAGCCCGACGACGCCGAGCGCACCGACGGGGTCACGCGGGTGTGGGTGGTGCAGCACGCGAAGTCGGAGGACCGGCTGCGAGTCCGGCTGCACGAGGTGCTGCACGACTCGGCGCACGACCTCGGCGTCGACCCGGGCCTGGTCAAGGACGGCGTCGAGGCGCACCTGCAACGGCTGCTCGCCGAGCACATCGGCACCCTCGGCCCGGGGTGGACACTCGCCCGGCGGGAGTACATGACGGCCATCGGCCCGGTCGACATCCTGTGTCGCGACGCCGCCGGCGGACACGTGGCGGTCGAGATCAAGCGGCGCGGCGAGATCGACGGCGTCGAGCAGCTCACCCGCTATCTCGAGCTGATGAACCGCGACCCGCACCTCGCCCCGGTGACCGGGGTGTTCGCGGCTCAGGTGATCAAGCCGCAGGCGCGCACCCTGGCCGAGGACCGCGGCATCCGGTGCGTGGTGCTCGACTACGACGCCCTCCGCGGTGTCGACGACCGCGACCGCCGCCTCTTCTGACCTCGCCCTCCCGACGACCTTCCTACGTTCTGCCGAGAGCTCACCGCGCGGCTCGGCCGACCCGGGCGGAGACCTCGAGCGGGCCCAACCCGCGCGAGGTGCGGATGACGTCGACGAACCTCGCCATGATGTCGTTCAGCCCGACGTCCTTCGGCGTGAAGACGGCCGCGACGCCGAGCGCGCGGAGGCGGGCGGCATCCGACTCGGGGATGATGCCCCCGACCACCACCGGCACGTCACCGGCACCGGCGGCGCGCAGCCGGTCGAGCACCTCGGGCACGAGCTCCATGTGGGAGCCGGAGAGGATGGAGACGCCGACGAGGTGGACGTCCTCGGCGACGACGGCGGCGACGATCTGTTCCGGTGTGAGCCGGATCCCCTGATACACCACCTCGAAGCCGGCGTCCCGGGCGCGCACCGCCACCTGTTCGGCCCCGTTGGAGTGGCCGTCGAGCCCGGGCTTGCCGACGAGCACCCGCAGCCGTTCGCCGAGCTCGGCCCCGGTGCGCGACACCGCGTCCCGTACCCGCGTCAGCTCGGCGGTGCTGGCTACGGCGCCCACCGAGCCCGACACCCCGGTGGGCGCGCGGAACTCGCCGAACACCTCGCGCAGCGCGCCGGCCCACTCCCCCGTCGTCACACCGGCCCGCGCGCACTCCAGCGTCGCCGCCATGAGGTTCGCCCGTCCCGAGGCGTCGGCCCGCAGCCGGCCCAGGGCGGATGACGCCCGCGCCGCACGCGCCGGGTCGGCGTCGCGCTCCGCACGCCACCGCCGGACCGCCTCGGCGGCAACCGTCTCGACGCCGGGGTCGACCCGCTGGACGGCGGTGTCGAGGTCGGCCGTGAGCGGGCTCGGCTCCGTGGTCTCGAACCGGTTCACCCCGACCACGACGTCCTCGCCCGACTCGATCCGTTGCCGGCGACGGGTGTGGGCCGCGACCAACTCGCCCTTCATGTAGCCGCTCTCGACCGCGGCCACGGCCCCGCCCATCGCCTCTACGCGCTCGATCTCCTCGCGCGCCCCGGCGACGAGCTCGGCGACCTTGGCCTCGACGACGACCGACCCGGTGAAGAGGTCCGCGTGCTCGAGGAGGTCGGACTCGAACGCGAGCACCTGCTGCATCCGCAGCGACCACTGCTGGTCCCACGGCCGGGGCAGGCCCAGTGCCTCGTTCCACGCCGGCAGCTGCACGGCCCGGGCGCGGGCGTCGCGCGAGAGCGTCACGCCGAGCATCTCGAGCACGATGCGCTGAACGTTGTTCTCCGGCTGGGTCTCGGTGAGCCCGAGGGAGTTCACCTGCACGCCGTACCGGAAACGGCGCTGCGCCGGGTCCGTCACCCCGTAGCGCTCGAGGGTCAGCTCGTCCCAGAGGCGGACGAAGGCGCGCATCTTGCACAGCTCCTCGACGAAGCGCACACCGGCGTTCACGAAGAACGAGATCCGGCCCACGACCTCGCCGAACCGCTCCGGCGACACCTGACCCGAGTCGCGGACGGAATCGAGCACGGCGATCGCGGTGCACATCGCGTAGGCAAGCTCCTGTACCGGCGTCGCCCCGGCCTCCTGGAGGTGGTAGCTGCAGATGTTGACCGGGTTCCACCGCGGCATCTCGGCGACGGTGTGCGCGACAACGTCGGTGACGAGCCGCAGCGACGGGTCGGGCGCGAAGACGTAGGTGCCCCGCGAGAGGTACTCCTTGATGATGTCGTTCTGCGTCGTCCCGGCGAGCTCGCGAACGACCGCTGCCGGGTCCTCGCCCGCCGCCTCGGCCTGCTCCTCGGCCGCCACCTGGTAGAGCGCCAGTAGCCACATCGCCGTCGCGTTGATGGTCATCGAGGTGTTCATCCGGGCGAGCGGGATCCCGTCGAAGAGCGCCCGGACGTCGCCGACGTGGGAGACCGGGACGCCGACCTTGCCGACCTCGCCGCGGGCGAGCGGGTGGTCGGCGTCGTAGCCGGTCTGGGTCGGCAGGTCGAATGCGACCGAGAGGCCGGTCTGGCCCTTGTCGAGGCCCCGCCGGTACAGCGCGTTGCTCGCCGCCGCGCTCGAGTGGCCGGCGTAGGTGCGCATCACCCACGGACGGTCCCGTTCGGGGTGGGGGGCGCCACGGGCCTCGGACATGTCGGCGACGCTAGCCGCGCGCCGACCCGGCTGGGAGCACGACGGGCGGTGAGAGTCCCCACACCGGGGGCTGGGCGTCATCCGGGCCGCTGCTGCGGCTGGGCGTCACCCGGGTCGCTGCTGCGGCTGGGCGTCACCCGGGTCACTGCGGCGGCTGGGCGTCATCCGGCCCGCTGGTCGTCGCGCCCGGTGGGCGGCATCCCGCCAGGGACGTCGCGCCGGCTCAGGGGGCGTGCGCACCCTGAGCCGGCGGAACGCACCTGACGGATGCCGGAGCGGACCGGCCCGATGCCGTCGTGCTGCGATGGAGGACGACGGCGGCTGGATACCGACGGTCGGTAGCACTCACGGTGACCGGAGCGGATCTCCGCCCGGCTCGGCCTGCCCCGGCCTGTCGGCGAGAGCCGGTCACGGGCACGCTCCCCTGTCCTGCCACGGCCATCCCCTCGCTCGCTGTCCTGCTTCAAGTGAACCGCCTCAGGCACCGGCCGCCACCCTGCGTGGCGTAAAGACTGGGCAAAGATTGGACGATGTCCGCATGGTGCCATCCGTACGGCAGGGCCGGCCGGTCCCGACCCGGCGGCACGGCGAGGCACCGGTGCTGGGAGGCTGGCCGCCATGGTCAACCTCACCCGTATCTACACGCGGACCGGCGACGACGGCAGCACCTCGCTCGGCGACCTCAGTCGCACCCGCAAGACCGACCCACGGCTCGTCGCCTACGCCGACGCCAACGAGGCCAACGCCGCGATCGGTGTCGCCCTCGCCTGCGGTGACCTGTCGGATGACGTGCGCGCGGTGCTGCGGCGGGTCCAGAACGACCTCTTCGACGTGGGCGCCGACCTGTGCACCCCGCTGCAGCAGGAGTACGCGCACCCACCGCTGAGAGTGCAGGAGCGGTGGGTCGACGAGCTCGAGCGGGACTGCGACCACTACCTCGCCGGACTCGAGAAGCTGCGCTCCTTCATCCTCCCCGGCGGCACGGCGGGATCGGCCTACCTCCATCACGCGCTCACCGTCGTCCGGCGGGCCGAGCGCTCGACCTGGTCGGCGATCGAGGTCTACGGCACGGAGGCGGGCACCGAACGCGGGCACGGCGGAGTGAGCCCGACCACGGCCCGGTACCTCAACCGGCTGTCCGACCTGCTGTTCGTGCTCGCTCGGCACGCCAACGTCGGCGCCGGCGGCGACCTGCTGTGGGCGCCCGGCGGCGGCCGTGAGGAGACTCCCGGCCACCGCTCGTCGTAGCGATGCTGCATCCCGCACGACCTCGCGCCCCGTCGCGTGGCATCGCAGATGGTCGCGCGCCGCCGCGAGGCTCGCCCCCATCGTCACTGTCAGGCGACGTTGCTGTGGTAGCCGGGAGGGCTGGACTCCAGCCATGACCGCACCGCGGTGTAGGCGGACGGGGTGAAGGCGAACTCACCGTGAGCACCGGTGGTCGTCTGGCCGACGACGGCCACCGGATCGGACAGCCCGGGGATGGGATCGGTCAGCCGCCTCGGGGCACCGAGCTCGACCAGACCACGGGGCCAGGTGAGCTCGGGCCGCCATGACGGCCCGACGATGCTGAACCACTCGAAGTGGTCGGCCCCGAGTCGAACCAGACCAAGACGCCACCGGGTGGTGTGGACCTTGCGCCGGGCACAGAGCACCACCGGTCGGCCCTCCGCGCCGATGTACCGACGGCGCGCCCAGACGACGACGAGGGCGGTCACGGCCAGCAGCACCAGGACCGCGAGGATCAGCTCGACGACGACGACCAGAGACATCGAGAGCCGATCCACCCCCTCGGGTCAGGAGCCCAGGCCGCTGGCGTCCACGCTCTCGGCGACGATCGTCACCCGGTCGTGGTCGACGGAAAGAAACCCGCCGTCGACCGTGGCCGAGCGCCACGATCCGTCCACGTCCACGCGCACCTCTCCCTCGGCCAGCACACAGAGTAGAGGCTGGTGACCCGGCATGATCCCGAGTTCACCGTCGACCGACCGGGCGCTGACCTGAGTCGCCTGGCCCTCCCAGACCTTCCGGTCGGCGGCGACGAGCTCGACCTGGAGCGGCATCAGAGGTTCTTCTGGATCTCGGCCCACTGGCGCTCGACGTCGTCGAGGCCACCGCACATGAAGAACGCCTGCTCGCCGACGTGGTCGTAGTCGCCGTCGCAGATCTTCGTGAACGCCTCGACGGTGTCGGTGAGCGGGACGGTGGAGCCCTCGATACCGGTGAACTGCTTCGCGACGTAGGTGTTCTGCGAGAGGAACCGCTGGATGCGGCGCGCCCGGCCCACGAGGATCTTGTCCTCCTCGGACAGCTCGTCGATGCCCAGGATCGCGATGATGTCCTGGAGCTCCTTGTTGCGCTGCAGGATCTGCTTGACCCGCACCGCGGTGGTGTAGTGCTCCTCGGAGATGTAGCGGCGGTCGAGAATCCGGCTCGTGGACGTCAGCGGGTCCACGGCCGGGTAGATGCCGAGCGAGGCGATCTCACGGGAGAGCTCGGTGGTGGCGTCCAGGTGCGCGAACGTCGTCGCCGGCGCCGGATCGGTGTAGTCGTCGGCCGGCACGTAGATCGCCTGCATCGAGGTGATCGAGTGGCCACGGGTCGAGGTGATCCGCTCCTGCAGCACGCCCATCTCGTCGGCGAGGGTGGGCTGGTAGCCGACGGCGGACGGCATCCGACCGAGGAGGGTGGAGACCTCGGACCCGGCCTGGGTGAACCGGAAGATGTTGTCGATGAAGAGCAGCACGTCCTGCTTCTGGACGTCGCGGAAGTACTCGGCCATGGTCAGCGCCGAGAGCGCGACGCGCAGGCGGGTGCCGGGCGGCTCGTCCATCTGGCCGAAGACGAGGGCGGTCTGGCCGAGGACGCCGGCCTCCTCCATCTCGACCATGAGGTCGTTGCCCTCGCGGGTACGCTCGCCGACCCCGGCGAACACCGACACGCCGCCGTGGTCGCGGGCGACCCGGGCGATCATCTCCTGGATGAGCACGGTCTTGCCGACGCCGGCGCCACCGAACAGGCCGATCTTGCCGCCCTGGACGTACGGGGTGAGCAGGTCGATCACCTTGATGCCCGTCTCGAACATCTGGGTCTTGGACTCGAGCTGGTCGAAGGCCGGCGCCTGGCGGTGGATGCCCCAGCGCTCGGTGACGTCGAGGGTCTCGCCCTCGGCGAGGTTCATCGGCACGCCGGTGGTGTTGAAGACCTTGCCGAGGGTGGCGTCGCCGACCGGCACGGTGATCGGGCCACCGGTGTCGCGCACGGCGGTGCCGCGGACCAGGCCGTCGGTGGGCTGCAACGAGATGGCGCGCACCATGTTGTCGCCGATGTGCTGGGCGACCTCGAGGTTGAGCTCACGTGTGGCGCCGCCGAGCTCGACCTCGGTGGTGAGCAGGTTGTACTGCTCGGGCATGGCGTCGACGGGGAACTCGACGTCGACGACCGGCCCGATGATGCGCGAGATGCGGCCGACGCCGCCGGCGCTGGTGGCCTCGGGGGTCTCGGTGACAGTGGCAGTCATGGTCTCTCTCTCGGTCACTTGCTCTCGGCCAGCGCACTGGCGCCACCGACGATTTCGCTGATCTCTTGGGTGATCTCTGCCTGGCGGGCCTGGTTCGCCAGGCGGGTGTACATCTTGATGAGCTCCTCGGCGTTGTCGGTCGCCGACTTCATCGCCCGCTGCCGGGCGGCGAGCTCGGACGCCGCCGCCTGGAGCATGCAGTTGAACAGCCGCGCGTTCACGTACTTCGGGAGCAACGCGTCGAGCACCTGCTCGGCGCCGGGCTCGAAGGAGTACAGCGGCAGGATCTCGTCCGGGCTCGGCGGCTCCTCGCCCTCGACGACCTCCAGGGGCAGCAGGCGGATGACGTCCGGCTCCTGGGTCACCATCGTGCGGAAGCGGGTGAACACGACGTACACCTCGTCGACGCCGCCCTCGTCGGTGGCGGTGGTGAAGTCGGCGATGATCCGCTGGCCGATCTCGCGCGCGACCTCGAAGCTCGGCTTCTCGGAGGCGCCGCTCCACTCCGCGGCGTACTCGCGCTGCCGGAAGGTGTAGAAGCCGATGACCTTGCGACCCAGCAGGTAGGGAACGACCTCCTTGCCCTCCTCGCGCAGCTTGGTGACCAGCCGTTCGCTCTCCTTGATGACCGAGGAGCTGTAGGCGCCGGCCAGGCCGCGGTCGGAGGTCATGATGACGACCGCCGCGCGGGTGACGTCGGTCTTCTCCGTGGTGAGCGGATGCTCCTCGTTCGAGAACGTCGCGACGGCGGACACCGCCCGGGTCAGCGCCCGGGCGTAGGGGCTGGACTCACGCACCGCCTGCTGCGCCTTGACGACGCGCGAGGCGGCCATCAGCTCCATCGCCCGGGTGATCTTCTTGGTCGCGCTGACGGACCGGATGCGCTGCCGGTACTCCCGGATCTGCGCTCCCATGTGTTTCCGCCTTCCTACTGCCGTTACGAATCTTCGGGGGAGAGTTTCTCTCGGGGGTTCACCGGGGGGCGAAGCCCCTTGTGCGGGGGGTTCACAGGGGGGCGATGCCCCCGCGGGGTCAGCGCTTCTGCCGGACGATCTGCTCCTGTTCGGCCTCCTCGGCCCGTGCCTCGGCTTCGGCCTCGCGTCCCGCCTGGATGCCGTCGGCGCCGTGGCCCTCGAAGAGCTTGGCCTTGAACGTCGACACCTCGGACTCGAGTGCGTGCTCGGTCTCCTCCTCGAACTTCCCGGACTCGCGGATGCCGGCCAGGAGGTCACCCTTGGTGCGACGGAGGTGGTCGAGGAACTCGGCCTCGAACCGGCGCACGTCCTCGACGGCCACGTCGTCCAGCTTCCCGGTGGTGCCGAGCCAGATCGAGACGACCTGCTCCTCGACCGGGTACGGCGCTGCCTGCGGCTGCTTGAGCAGCTCCACGAGGCGGGCGCCCTTGGCGAGCTGGGCGCGCGAGGCCGGGTCGAGGTCGGAGGCGAACATCGCGAACGCCTCGAGCGCGCGGTACTGCGCGAGGTCAAGCTTGAGGCGGCCGGCGACCGACTTCATCGCCTTGATCTGCGCGGCGCCACCGACACGGGACACCGACACGCCGACGTCGATCGCCGGGCGGACGTTGGCGTTGAAGAGGTCGGCCTGGAGGTAGATCTGACCATCGGTGATGGAGATGACGTTGGTCGGGATGTACGCCGAGACGTCACCCGCCTTGGTCTCGATGATCGGCAGGCCCGTCATCGAGCCGGCACCGAGCTCGTCGGAGAGCTTGGCGCAGCGCTCGAGCAGCCGGCTGTGCAGGTAGAAGACGTCGCCGGGGTAGGCCTCGCGGCCCGGTGGGCGACGGAGCAGCAGCGACACCGCGCGGTATGCCTCGGCCTGCTTGCTCAGGTCGTCGAAGACGATGAGCACGTGCTTGCCCTGGTACATCCAGTGCTGGCCGATGGCCGAGCCGGTGTACGGGGCCAGGTACTTGAAGCCCGCCGAGTCCGAGGCCGGAGCCGCGACGATGGTGGTGTACGCCATCGCGCCGGCCTCTTCGAGGGTGCCCCTGACCGAGGCGATCGTCGAGCCCTTCTGGCCGATGGCGACGTAGATGCAGCGCACCTGCTTCTCCGGGTCGCCGGTGTCCCAGAACTCCTTCTGGTTGATGATCGTGTCGACCGCGACCGTGGTCTTGCCGGTCTGCCGGTCGCCGATGATCAGCTGGCGCTGGCCGCGGCCGATGGGCGTCATCGCGTCGACCGACTTCAGCCCGGTCTGCAGCGGCTCGTGCACCGACTTGCGCTGCACCACGGTGGGGGCCTGCAGTTCGAGCGCACGACGCTCGTCGGACGTGATGTCGCCGAGGCCGTCGATCGGCGTGCCGAGCGGGTCGATGACCCGGCCGAGGAAGTTGTCGCCGACGGGAACCGAGAGCACCTCGCCGGTGCGCTTCACCTCCTGGCCCTCCTCGATGCCGGAGAACTCGCCGAGGATGACGACGCCGATCTCGTGCACGTCGAGGTTGAGCGCGAGGCCGAGGGTGCCGTCCTCGAACTCGAGCAGCTCGTTGGTCATCGCCGAGGGCAGGCCCTCGACGTGGGCGATGCCGTCGCCGGCGTCGATGACGCGGCCGACCTCCTCGCGGGCAGCGGCGCCGGGCTCGTAGGACCGGACGTAGCTGTCCAGGGCGTCCCGGATCTCCTCCGGACGGATCGAGAGCTCCGTCATCTCAGTTCTTCTCCTCGCATCGCCGGCGTCGGGGGCCGGGTGGTCGTGTTGATGTCATGGACGTGATCGGGATGCCGGTCAGCCGCCGGTCACGTGCCGGCGGGCGTCGTCGAGCCGGCGGAGGACGGTGCCGTCGACGACCTCGTCGCCGACCTGCACCCGGATGCCGCCGATGACCCGCGGATCGAGGACGACCTGGAGCAGGACCCGCTTGTGGTAGAGGCGTTCCAGAGCCGCACTCAGCCGGCGGGACTGCTCCTCGCCGAGCGGGCCCGCCACGGTGACCAGGGCGGTCAGCTCGTCACGCCGGCGGGACGCGAGGTCGAGATAGCTCTCCATCACCCGGTCGAGACGACGGCCCCGCGGCACCCGCACGGCCTGTCGCGCGAGACGCCGGGTCTCCGGCGCCGCCTTGCCGTCGAGGAGGGCGTCGACGACGCCGGCCTTGCCCTCGCCGTCGGTGTTGCGGCTCGAGAGCGCGTCGCGCAGACCGGGGTCGCCGGCGACGATCCGCTCGAAGCGGAACAGCTCGTCCTCGACCCGGTCGATGCGGCCCTCTCGCTCGGCCCTGGCCAGCAGGGTCTGGACGGCGAGGCCCTCGAGAGTGTCACCCAGGTCGCGCTCGGCCGACCAGCGCTGGCCGGCGACGGCCGCGACCAGGTCGGTGGCGACCGTGCTCAGCCGGCTGCCGAAGAGCGACCGGGCGAGACCGGCCTTCGCCTCGCCCTCTCGCGACGGATCGGCGAGCGCACGCCGCAGTGAGGCGTTGCCCTCGACGACCCCGGTCGCGGCGAACAGCTCCTCGGCGAGGCCAGGCCAGTCACGCGCGTCGCCGAGTGCTGCATCGAACGCCGACTGCACGGTCACGGCCGCGGCACGCGAGGATCCACGCATCACGCGTCCCGCCCCGCCGGGGCCACCTTCTCCGGACGGAGGTCGCCGGACTCCAGGTCGGCGAGGAAACGATCGACGACGCCGGTACGACGCACCTCGTCCTCCAGCGACTCGCCGACGATCTTGCTCGCCAGCGACGTGGAGAGCGTGCCGACCTCCTGGCGCAGCTGCACGATGGCCTGCTGGCGTTCGGCCTCGACCTGACGGGTGGCCGTCTCGGTGATCCGCGCCGCCTCGGCCTGAGCCTGGGCCCGCATCTCCGCCACGATCGCGGCACCTTGCTCACGTGCCGCCTCGCGGATCTCGTGCGCCTCCCCCCGGGCTCCGGCGAGCTGGGCGTTGTACTTCTCGAGCGCCTCACGCGCCTCTGCCTGCGCCCGGCCGGCTTCCTCGATGCCGCCCTCGATCGCGGCCCGCCGCTCGGTGAAGGCGCGTTCCAGGTTCGGCACCACCTTGCGAGCGACCACGACGTACACGATGCCCACCATGACGAAACCGAAGATGAGCTCCGGGATGTACGGGATGAGCGGCAGTTTCTCACCCTCCCCGGCCGCCACGAGCGTGGCAACCGACGACGGCACAGCGGACAGGTTCACTACGTCTCCTGCGACAGGTCGGGGATGAGCACGAACGGCGAGGTCACCGGATGGGGACGAAGTACAGGACCAGACCGAAGATCGCGAGTGCCTCGGCGAGGGCGAAGCCGAGAATGGCGATCGGCTGGAGTAGCGGACGCGCCTCGGGCTGGCGGGCTACACCGTTGATGTACGCCGCGAAGATCAGGCCGACGGCGATCGCCGGGCCGATGGTCGCGAGGCCGTAGCCGACGAGCGAGAGGTTTCCGAACACAGCATCCTCTTTCGGTTGGTGGTGGCGGCGCCACCGGTGGTGGGGTGGATCGGGTCAGTGGTCGTCGGCGACCGCTCCCGCGACGTAGCTCGCCGCGAGGAGGGTGAAGACGTAGGCCTGGAGGAACTGGACCAGTGCTTCGAACAGCCACATCGCCGCAGCCATGACGAAGGTCGGCAACGACATGGCGCTGAGCAGGCCGCCCTGAGCGAGGAAGTACGCGCCGGCACTGACGAACAGCACGATGAGCATGTG
>JBOFLR010000171.1:0-10577 GCA_051657965.1 Dermatophilaceae bacterium | reverse complement strand
ACCGGGCCACCTACGAGCTGCTGTCCCGCGGTGACACCCTCGGTGTCTTCCAGCTCGACGGCGGCGGGATGCGCACGCTGCTCAGGCTGATGCAGCCGGACAGCTTCGAGGACATCTCGGCCGCGCTCGCGCTCTACCGGCCCGGCCCGATGGGCGTCAACGCGCACACCAACTTCGCGCTCCGCAAGAACGGCAAGCAGGAGCCGATCCCGCTCGACCCCCAGCTCGAGGGAAAGCTCCAGGCCGAGATGGTCGCGGCCCTCGAGCCGATTCTCGGCACCACGCACGGGCTGGTGATCTACCAGGAGCAGGTCATGGAGATCGCCCAGCAGCTCGCCGGGTACACGCTCGGGAATGCCGACCTGCTCCGGCGCGCGATGGGCAAGAAGAAGAAGGAGGTGCTCGACAAGGAGTACGTGCCCTTCTCCGAGGGGATGAAGGCCAAGGGCTTCACCGAGGCCTCCATCGCCGCGCTGTGGGGGGTGCTGGTCCCGTTCTCCGACTACGCCTTCAACAAGGCGCACACGGCGGCGTACGGCCTGGTCTCGTACTGGACCGCGTACTTGAAGGCCAACTACCCGGCCGAGTACATGGCGGCGCTGCTCACGAGTGTCGGCGACGACAAGGACAAGTCCGCGCTCTATCTCGGTGAGTGCCGCCGGATGGGCATCAAGGTGCTCCCGCCCGACGTCAACGACTCGGTCGGTCGGTTCGCGGCCGTCGGCACCGACATCCGGTTCGGGCTGAGCGCCGTGCGCAACGTGGGGCACGGCGTGGTCGACGCCATCGTCGGTGCCCGGGAGAGCAAGGGCCGCTTCACCTCGTTCGGTGACTTCATGGAGAAGGTGCCCGCCGTCGTGTGCAACAAGCGCACCATCGAGTCGCTGATCCGGGGTGGCGCGTTCGACGGGCTGCAGCACGCCCGACGAGGGCTGACCGAGGTGCACGAGCAGTACGTCGACCACTACGTCGACGTCAAGCGCAACGAGGAACACGGCCAGGACTCGCTGTTCGGGGCGTTCGGCGACATCGACGACACCGGCCTGTCGGGGCCGGGTCTCGGGGTCCTCCCGCCGGTCTCGAACAGCGAGTGGGACAAGTCGACCTTGCTGTCGTTCGAGCGCGAGATGCTCGGCCTCTACGTGTCGGACCACCCGCTGTTCGGCGTCGAGCACGTGCTGACCGCCCATGCCGACACCCAGATCGCCGCACTCACCGCCGACGACGCGGGCACCCCGGAGGGCGCCACGGTCACCGTCGCCGGCCTGGTCACCGGGCTCCAGGTCAAGCGCACCAAGAAGGGCGACCTCTGGGCGATCGTCACGCTCGAGGACCTCGCCGGGGCGATCGAGTGCCTGTTCTTTCCCAGCACCTACGCCGCGGTCGGGCCGATGCTCCAGCAGGACCGTCTGGCGGTGGTCCGCGGGCGGGTCAACCGGCGTGACGACACGGTGTCGATCTACGCTCAGGACCTCACCCTGCCCGAGGTCACCGACGGTCCGCGGGGCCCGGTGGTCGTGACCATGGAGACCGTGCGCGCCACGACCCAGCGGGTCGAGGAGCTGCGCTCGGTGCTCACCAACCACCCCGGTCAGACCGAGGTGCTGCTGCGGCTCACCGGTCCCGGCCGGTCGGTCGACCTGCGTCTCGACGGCGCCTACCGGGTCGACGCGACCGAGGCGCTGTTCGGCGACCTGAAGGTGCTGCTCGGCCCGCGCTGCCTCATCTGAGCGGGCGTGAGCGGCGTGCCGACGAGCGTTACCGGAGGTTCACGCCACGTTCCAGGCCGCAGGCCTTGCCGGATTCCGCACACACGACACTAGGGTGGGCCGCGCCATCCCTGGACAGGAGAGACGAGCATGACATCGACCCGTCGGCGCCTCACTGGCGCCGGAATCGCCGGGGCCGCCGTCGCGGCCCTGCTCGTGGGCGCGCCGGCGCAGGCCGCACCCACCGCCGAGGGCAACCGGAACCACACCACCGTGCAGCTGCTCTCGTTCAACGACTACCACGGCCACCTCGAGGCCACCGACCCGCCGCTGCCGGTGGATGTCGACCCGAGCCAGACTCCGGTCGGGGGAGTGGAGTACCTGTCCTCGACGCTCACCGAGCTGCGGGCCGCCTCCGGCGGTCGCTCGCTCACGGTCGGCGCGGGCGACCTCATCGGCGGCTCGCCCTTCCTGTCCGCGCTCTTCCACGACGAGCCGGCGGTGGAGTCGCTGAACGCGCTCGGCCTCGACGTCAGCAGCGTCGGCAACCACGAGTTCGACGAGGGCACCGCCGAGCTGCTCCGCATGCAACGTGGTGGCTGCCACCCGGTCGACGGGTGCTACTTCCCCGACGCCCCCTACGCCGGAGCCGACTTCCCGTGGCTCGCCGCGAACGTCGTCGACAAACAGTCCCGGGAGCCGTTGCTGCGGGCGACGAAGATCGAGACCGTCGGTGGGGTCGAGGTGGGCTTCATCGGAGTGACGCTCAAAGAGACGCCGACCCTGGTCAGCCCGGCCGGGGTGTCCACGGTCGACTTCCTCGACGAGGTCGAGACGGCGAACAAGCGGGCGGTCGCGCTGAAGAAGCGCGGCGTCAAGGCGATCGTCCTGCTGCTCCATCAGGGCGGCTACAGCTCGGGCACCTACGACAAGTGCACGGGCATCTCCGATCCCGTCGGGACGATGGCGACGCGGTTCAGCTCCGACATCGACGTCATCTTCACCGGGCACACCCATGACCCCTACGTGTGCTCCATCCCCGACCCGGCGGGCAACCCGCGGTACGTCACGAGCGCCGGCGACTACGGGCGGATGGTCACCGAGACCAGCCTCGTCGTCAACAGGCGCAGCGGCGAGGTGGATCGGGCCCGCACCGTGGCGCGCAACCACCTGGTCACTCGCACGACGAAGGACCCGGCGCAGACCGCGATCATCGACAAGTGGAAGGCCATCGCCGCCCCGCTCGCCGGCCGGGTCGTCGGATCGGTGTCGGCCGACATCCTCGGCGACTCCAGCGGTGACCGCGGCATCGAGACTCCGATGGCCGACGCCGTGGCCGACGCCTTCCTCGCCGCCACCGACGGCGCCGACGAGGGTGGGGCGCAGATCGCGTTCCAGAACATCGGCGGCACGCGGGCGAGCCTGCGCTACGACCAGATCGGCGCCGGCGAGCAACCGGGGCAGGTCACCTACGCCGAGGCGTTCGCGGTGCTGCCGTTCGGCAACCGGGTGGTCTCGGTCGAGATGACGGGAGCTCAGATCGAGGAGGCGCTGGAGCAGCAGTACCAGCCGGTGCCGGCCCGCGGGTCGCGGCCGATGCTCGCCCTCGGCGTCTCGAGCGGGTTCATCTACACCTGGGACGCCGCACAGCCGCAGGGCTCCCGGGTCGTCCCGGGCTCGATGAGCCTGAACGGCACCCCGATCTCGGCGACCGCCACCTACCGGGTGGCGCTGCCCAACTTCCTCCAGGAGGGTGGCGACCTGTTCACGGCCTTCGCCGGCGGCACGAACCTCGTCGGCGGGCCCGAGGACGTCCCTGCACTGACGGCCTACCTCGGCGCGAACCCGGGTCTCGCGCCGCCGGCCGACCGCATCGCGGGTCTCTGACCCGGCACGCGCACCGGTTGTGACGGCACCGGGCCGCGTCCCTCCGGCGGGGCGCGGCCCGGCGGCGCGTCATCCGGGATGCGGTGCCTAGGCTGGCGCGCATGCCCACCTCGCCTCGACCGGACCACGTCCCGCCTCCGAGCGAGGAGCGCCGACCCATGCCGGACGGGCCGCCGCGCGCGGAGCGGCGCCCGCACGTCCGTGAGCACCACGGCGACCGGGTCGAGGATCCGTACGCGTGGATGGCCGATCTGGAGGACCCCGCGCTGTTGGCCCACCTCGAAGCCGAGAACACCTGGGCCGAGGAGCGCACGGACCACCTGGCGGCGGTACGCACGGCGATCTACGACGAGATCCGGGCCCGGGTGAAGCAGACCGACCTCTCGGTGCCGGTGGCCAGCGGCCCGTGGTGGTACTACTCGCGTACGACGGAGGGGATGCAGTACGCCGCGCAGGTGCGCGCGCCGCGCGTTCCCGGCGACGCTCGCCCCGACCCGGAGGCCGGCACCCCGGTGGCCGGGGAGCAGGTCGTGCTCGACGGCAACGTCGAGGCAGGTGACAGCGAGTTCTTCTCGCTCGGTGCGCTCACCGTGAGCTCCGACCACCGGCTCGTCGCGTTCGGGGTCGACCGTGCGGGCGACGAGCGCTTCGACCTCACCGTGCGGGTCGTCGAGACCGGCGAGGTGCTCGACACGTCGATCACCGGCGTCGGCTACGGCTGCGAGCTCAGCCGCGACGGCCGCTTCGTCTTCTATACCCGGCTCGACGACGCCTGGCGCCCGTACCAGCTGTGGCGGCACCGGGTCGGCGGCGAGCCCGGCGAGGACGTGCTCGTGCACCAGGAGGACGACGAGCGGTTCTGGATGGGGGTGAGCACGAGCCGCGACGAGCGGTGGCTCCTGCTCGGACTCGGCTCGAAGACGACCTCCGAGGTGCACCTGCTCGCGAGCGATGAACCGGAGGGGGAGTGGCGCTGTGTCGCACCACGGCGCGAGGGAGTCGAGTACGACGTCGAGCCGGCCGCCGACCGGCTGCTCGTCGTGCACAACGCCGACACCCCAGACTCCGACCTCGCCTGGGCGCCGCTCGACGCCACGAGCAGCGAGCAGTGGGTGCCGTGGCTGAGCTCGGGCGAGGGCGAGCGGTTCGTCGGCGTCGACGCCTTCGACCGGGCCAGCGTGCTCACCCTGCGGTCCGGTGGCCTCACCGCGTTGCGGGTGCTGCCGCGCGCCGAGGGTCGCGAGTCGGGTCACAGCGAGGGCTGGGACGTGCCCGCCGCGGCCGCGGTGCACACCATCGGGCTCGGCGACAACCCCGAGCCCGGCCAGGGCGCGGTGCAGATCGTCGTCGAGTCATGGGTGACGCCGCGCACGGTGCTCGACGTCGACCTCCTCACCCGTGAACAGACGGTGCTCAAGCAGCATCCGGTGCTCGGCGGCTTCGACCCGTCCGACTACGAGGAGTCGCGCGAGTGGGCCACCGCGGCGGACGGCACCCGCGTGCCGGTCTCGGTGGTGCGGCGCGCCGGCATCCGGCCCGACGGCACCAACCCCGGCTTGGTGACGGCCTATGGCGCATACGAGATCTCGTCCGACCCGTACTTCTCGGTGTCCCGGCTCAGCCTGCTCGACCGCGGTGTCGTCTACGCCGTGGCCCACGTGCGCGGCGGCGGCGAGCTGGGCCGGCGCTGGTACGACGAGGGCAAGCTGGCCGCCAAGCCGAACTCCTTCACCGACACGCTCGCGTGCGTCGACCGGCTCGTCGAGCAGGGCTGGGTGGCGCCGGACCGAGTGGGGCTCGAGGGTGGCTCGGCCGGCGGGCTGCTCGTCGGTGCCGTGGCGAACCTCGCTCCGGAGCGGTTCCGAGTGGTCCATGCGGCGGTGCCGTTCGTCGACGCGCTGACGACGATGCTCCGCCCCGAGCTGCCGCTCACCGTGGGTGAGTGGGAGGAATGGGGCAACCCGCTGGCCGACCCGGAGGCTTACCGCACCATGCGCGGGTACACGCCGTACGAGAACGTGCGGGCCGTCGAGTACCCGGCGGTGCTGGCCACCACCAGCCTGCATGACACACGGGTCTATGCCACCGAGCCGGCCAAATGGGTGGCTCGGCTGCGTGATGTCGCGGCGGGCGACCAGCAGGCACGACCGGTGCTCCTCCGCACCGAGATCAGCGCGGGGCACGGCGGGCGCAGTGGGCGTTACGCGGCGTGGGAGCAGGTCGCCTGGGAGTGGGCGTTCGTGCTCGATCAGCTCGGCGCCACCGAGCGCCGGTCCGGCGAGCCGGATCCACTGCGGGCCAGCGGCTGAGGAGTCCGCGGAGGGCGACGACACCAGGGGGGATGGTGCGTAGGGTGCGGTCATGACGCTGCTCGCCATCACCTGGGACGAGTCGGCCGGTGCCGACGGGCGTGGTGCGGTGCGGCTCCTGGATCAGACGCTGCTGCCGGGTGAGACCCGCTACCGGGTCGTCGAGCGCACCGTCGACCTCGTCGCCGACATCCGGGCGCTCGCGGTCCGGGGAGCCCCGGCGCTCGGCGTGGCCGGGGCGCTGGGCGTGGTCCTCGCGATGGACGAGGGGGCTCGCGAGGGCTGGGACGACGCAGGTGTCCGTGCGGCGGTCGACGCGGTCCGGCGGGCCCGGCCGACGGCGGTGAACCTCGCCTGGGGGGTCGACACGGTGCTGCCGTCGATGGCGCAGGGCCGTGACGCCGTGCTGCGCGCCGCCCTCGACCTCGCCGCCGCCGACGAGGCCGCCAACCGCGAGCTGTCGCGGCTGGCGGCCGACTGGCTCCTCGATCGTCTCGACCGGCCTCGGCTGCGGGTGCTCACCCACTGCAACGCCGGCGTGCTCGCGACGTCGGCGTGGGGGACCGCCCTCGGCGTGGTGCGCGAGCTGCACGGTCGCGGGCGGCTCGAAGTCGTGCACGTCGACGAGACCCGGCCGCTGTTCCAAGGCTCTCGTCTGACGGCCTACGAGCTGGCTGCCGACGGCATCCCGCACATCCTGCAGGTCGACGGAGCGGCCGCGTCGACGCTGCTCCGCGGCCTGGTCGACGTGGCCGTGGTCGGTGCCGACCGCGTTGCCGCCAATGGTGACACCGCGAACAAGATCGGCACCCTCGGGGTCGCCCTCGCGTGTCGTGACGCAGGCGTGCCCTTCGTCGTCGCGGCCCCGTGGTCGACCGTCGACCTCGGGCTGGCCGACGGCTCGGGCATCGAGATCGAGGAGCGTGACGGGAGCGAGGTCCTCGACGTGTGCGGCATCCGGGTCGCGCCGCCGGGCACGAGGGTATTCAACCCGGCGTTCGACGTCACCCCGGCCCGGCTCGTCGACGCAGTGGCGACCGAGCACGGTGTCGCGGAACCAGTGCGCGGTCGGACTCCGGCGGGGCTCGCCGCCGAGATCCGGGGCGACTCGGGGTCGCTGGGAGCCGATGGAGAACTTCATCCGCAAGTGAAGTTATGATCTTCAGATGGCGCGGATGAAGGTGAGCAGTTCACCGCCGTGTCATGTGCTCGCCGACATCGTCGGCTCGCGGCGTGCTGCGGACCGGCGTGCGCTCCACCGGGCCGTCGATCGTGCCGCACGGCTGGTCGGCGACGACGTCCCGGCGCTCCGCCCGCTCCGGGTGACGGTCGGCGACGAGGTGCAGGGCAGCTACCGGACGCTCGGAGCGGCGCTCGAGGCCGCCTTCCGGCTCCGGCTCGCGCTGTTGCCCGAGGTGGACGT
Organism: Dermatophilaceae bacterium; assembly: GCA_051657965.1. GTDB lineage: Bacteria > Actinomycetota > Actinomycetes > Actinomycetales > Dermatophilaceae > JBOFLG01. The sequence goes on along the minus strand of JBOFLR010000171.1, from coordinate 3,249 downwards.
GCGGGTCGGGGTGGGACGCGGCACGGCCACCGTCCTGGATGCCGACCGCGGGATCGAGGACGGCCCCGGATGGTGGGCGGCCCGTGCGGCAGTAGAGGCCGTCGAGGCAGCGTCGAACCGGGCGGTCACGCGTCATCTGCGCACCGGGTACCAGGCCGCCGACGCCGACGACACGGCAGCCGACGCGGTCGCCGCCGCACTGCTGTGTCGAGATCACATCGTCGGCTCGTTGTCCGACCGCTCGCTCCGACTGTTGAAGGGACTCCTGGACCCGCACGCCACCCAGGCCGACCTCGCTGCTGCCGAGGGCATCAGCCCGTCGGCCGTCTCCCAGCGGGTCCGTGCCGACGGCGTCGGCGCGGTGCTCGCTGCTCATGCCCTTCTCGCGGGGCTGCCGTGAGCTGGTTGGCGGCCTGGCTCGTCGGGCTCGGCGTCGCCGACCTCGTGCGGGCGACCGCGCCGAGGGCCATCTGGGCGGCACCGGCGGCGGGATGCGGTGCGGTGCTTGCCGCCGCGCTGCTCGCCGGCCTCACCGCGCCGGTCGATCTCGTCGTCCTGCTCGCCGCCTTGGTGCCGCTCCTCGGCTGGCTACGACTGTCCGATCAGGCGCTGGCCACCGGGTCGGGCCATGCCGGTGCCCTCGGCTGCCTTGCGGCCGCCGCCGCCTGGCTGGTCGGGCTGTCCGGGTGGGCCGGCGACGCGGCGGGTGTGTTCGGCCGATGGCTGTCGTGGGCCGACCTGCCGGTGCTCGACACCGCGACGCCGGAGCAGGTGCTCCTCGTCGCCGGACTCCTGCTCACGAACGTCGCCACCGCGAACGTGCTCGTGCGGGTCGTGCTCGTGGGCGTCGGGGCGCTGCGCCCAGTGCAGCACGCCCACCTGGGCCCACGGGACGAGCCGGCCGAGCAGCTCAAGGGCGGCCGGCTGCTGGGGCCGATGGAGCGCCTCCTCATCCTCGGGCTCGGGCTCGCGGGCCAGCTGACGGCGGCGGGCCTGGTCATCGCGGCGAAGGGCCTCATCCGCTTCCCTGAGCTCCAGGCCAAGCGCGACGACACCACAGCGGTCGAGGGCGTCGGCATCGACGAGGTCACGGAGTACTTCCTCGTCGGCTCCTTCGTGTCCTGGCTCGTCGCCCTCGGCAGCCTCGCGCTCACCCGCTGACGGCCGCCGATCACACCGTGACGATCCGGTCGCGCCACTCCGGTGGGAACTCGGCCGTCGTGTCCCCGGCGAGCAGCAGCCGGTACGTCATCGCCGCCGCCTCCTCCAGGTTGAGTGCCCGCCGCAGCGCCATCTCGACCGTCGGCCCGAACGTCGAGCAGCCGTGGTGCGCGAGCACCACCGCGTCGTGGTGGAGGGCCGCGGCTGCGGCCGCGTCGGCGAGCTCGTCGGACCCGGACGGCAGGAACGGGACGCGAGCCGCGCCACCGAGGTAGTACTGGTGGTCCAGCGTCGTGAACCGGATGGGTGCGCCGAGCAGGTCGACGGTGAGCACGTGCTGCGGGTGCAGGTGCACCACGGCCGACACGTCCGATCGGGCCTGGTAGGTGCGGGCGTGCAGCCGCCACTCCACCGACGGTGCGCGCGAGCCGTCGGTCGTCGTGCCGTCGAGGGTCAGCTCGACGAGGTCGTCCGGGGTGAGACGGTCGAGCCAGGTACCCGTGGCCGTCACGAGGAAGCGGTCGGTACCCGGGAGCCGGGCCGAGAGGTTGCCACCACTCGCCTGGACCAGTCCTCGTGCGACGACGTGCGCGCCGGCGTCGACGAGCTGGTCGACGAGGTCGGCGCGGATCGGGTCGGTCACAGACGGCATTCTCGCGTACCGCGCGGGCTGCGTATCGCTCCTCATCGCGGGTGGCCCGAGTGCAGCCGGCGCACGACGACGGGGCGACCGCCCTCGTGGGTGGTCGCCCCGTCGTGGACCGTGCGCCGGGTCAGGCGTTCGCCGGCTCGCTCTCGCGTGCCTCGCTCTCGATGACGCGGTGGCCGCCGGTGTGGCTCACCGCGATCTTGCGCGGCCGAGCTTCCTCGGCCACCGGGATGGTCAGAGTGAGGACCCCGTCGGAGTAGTCGGCGGCGATCCGGTCCAGGGCCACGCCGTAGCCGAGGGTCAGCTGTCGCGCGAACGTGCCGGTCGGCCGCTCGTGGGACAGCCACTGCACGTCATCCTGGGTCTGCTGGCGCCGCTCGGCACGAATGGTCAGGGTGCGGTCCTCGACGTCGACGTCGATGGTGCCGGGGTCGACGCCGGGCAGGTCGATCGTCGCCACGTAGACCTCACCGGTGCGGTACAGGTCCATCGGCATCGCCGTGCTGGCTGGGGTGCGGAGCACGCCCGAGAGCATGCGGTCCATGTCGCGGAACGGGTCGAAGGTGGTCGCCATGGTGTCCTCCGTGTCGTCGTAGCTGGTCGTGGGAGCCGAGCGGATGACGATCGCTCGACATGAGTGTTAACGACTCAACTTTGCATCGTGTTCCCAGGTCACGGCGTCACCCTGATCTCGCGCCGTCGTCGGCTCCGGAGTTTCGGTGGTCGAGGTGCGTGAGGTGAGCGCTGGCCGGCGGTGTGCGTGAGCTCAACGTCTCGTTGACAACCATTCGTTGGTGTGCGACGGTGTCGACGTGACACCGAGACCCGACGCGCGCCGGGTCGAGCTCGCACGGGCGGTGCTGCTCGAAGCCGGCGGGGACGAGCTCGGGCGGCGCCCGTGGCAGCACCCCAAGGAGTCGCCCGAGGATGCCGCGTTGGTGCGGTTCGCGCTTTGGCACGCCACCAGCCGAGTCGGCTCGGCAGCGACACCGGAGCTCGAGGCTGGTCTGGCGTTGATCGAGTCCGCCCGGTCGGACCTGGACGCCGCGGAGGCGGCCCTGGTGTTCACCGCCCGGGCCGAGGGTCTGACCTGGGCCCGGATCGCCGAGGCGATGGGCCTGCGCTCACCCCAGGCCGCGCAGCAGCGCTACCAGCGAACTGCCGAGCGGCCAGTCCCGTCGAGTCGTGGCCATGTGTCGACGGGTGACCGTGACTGAGCAGGTGGAGTCCGAGCTGATGGTCCTCCAGGCCATCAGGTTGGCCGGGGTCGCCGATACCGACGCGATCCTGGACCGCGCCTTCGTCGCCGACGCAGAGGCGGACCGGCTTCTCGTCGAGGCGGCCGCGACCGACAGAGTCGAGCGCTTCTCCTTCGGTGAGAGCTCGGGCTGGGTCATCACCGAGGCCGGGCCTCGTCGACGCCATCGGCGCCCACCTGC
>JBOFLR010000170.1:0-5148 GCA_051657965.1 Dermatophilaceae bacterium | reverse complement strand
GTCACCGTGCCGTCCGCGTGGCTCGACCGGGCCGCCCCCGCCCGCGAGGTACGCGCCGTCATCCGCGTGCTCGACGGTCCCGACGCGGGCCGCACCCAGGGCATCACCACCCCGAGTGCCGTCCTGGGCCGCGGCCCCGACGCCACGATCCGCCTCACCGACCCGCTCGTCTCTGCCCGGCACGCACGCCTCGACCTCGGTGACGAGGTGACCGTCGTCGACGAGGGCTCGGCCAACGGCACCAGGGTCGACGGTGCCCGCATCACGCGCGCCACGGTCGTGCCGCCGGGGACTCCTCTGGTCATCGGCGGGACCACTCTCGTGCTCGAGCGGGATGCCGCGCCGCTTGCCACCTCGGTCGCCGTGCACCGCAGCCCGCGCTTCGGCGAGCCGCTCGTCGAGGACGAGCTCGACCTGCCGCGCCCGCCGACGAAGCCGCATCCGTCGCCGATCCCCTGGGCGATGGCGGCGCTGCCGGTCGTGATGGGGGTCGGGCTGTACCTGCAGAGCCGCAGCCCGTTCGCCCTCACGTACGTGTTCGCCTGGCCGATCGTGATGTTCGCCGGCCACTGGCAGCAACGCCGCGCCGCCGAGAAGGAGCACCGCCGGGCCATGGACTCCTGGCGTCGCCGTGTCGACGCGATCGACGACCGGCTCACCGCACAGGCCGCCGAGCAGCATCGCCGCGCCGTCGCCGACCACCCCGACACCGCCGAGCTGCTGCGCCGCGCGGTGGGTCGCGACGGCACCCTGTGGGGTCGCCAGGAGGGCGGTCCCGACTTCCTCGCCCTGCGCGTCGGACGCGGCCCCGTGCCCGCCCTGCTCACGGCGAAGCTCGGCGACGGCGGCGACGAGGAGGCCCTGGAGGAGGCGCAGGCCAGGATCGAGAAGCGGCGCGTCATCCGGAACACCCCGGTGCTCGCCCCGCTTGCCGCGTTCGCCAAGCCCGCCCCCGGCGGCTCGCCCGCCTCGCCCGCCTCCGGCGCCTCGCCCGCCTCCGGCGGCCTCACCGCGATCGTCGGCGACTCCGCCGACGTCGACGCCGCGCTGCGCGCCCTGCTCACCCGGCTCTGCCTCGACCACTCGCCGGCCGAGGTCAGCGTGGCGGCGATCCTCGCGTCCGCGCGGGCACATCACGAGACCTGGCTCCGGTGGATGCCGCACGCCCGCCCCCGAGTGGGCGGTGAGCCCTCGGTGGCGGTCGGCGCGGTCGACGGCCAGCACCTCCTCGACCGGCTGCTCGCCGAGGACGGTGGGCACGGCCACACCGTCCTCGTCGTCGACGGCGCGGCCGGGCTGCAGCGACGCGGTGTCGAGGCCGCGGCCGCCGTGGCACCCGAGCGGCGGCTGTATCTGGTCTGGCTCGGCGACGACGCGTCGTCGGTGCCCATGCGCACCGAGCAGCTGCTCGACCTGCGGGAGCGGCACCTCAGCCGCCGCGACCGCACCGGCCGCCACCCGCTCGACACCACCGACGCGCTCGCCCTCGGGGACGCCTGGCGCGCAGCCCGGCTCGTCACCGGCCGGGTCGACGAGGCCGCCGTGCTGCCCGCCGACTCCGCACTGCCCGGCGTGGTCCGCCTCCCCGAGGTGATGGGCGACCTCGCCGACCTCGACGACGCCGCAGCGGTCGTGCAGCGCTGGGGGTCGAGCACCGGGCTGCGCGCCCAGGTCGGTGCCGGCGTCGACGGCGTGGTCACCCTCGACCTGCGCGAGGACGGGCCGCACGGCCTCGTCGCCGGCACCACCGGATCGGGCAAGAGCGAGCTGCTGCAGAGCCTGCTCGTCAGCCTCGCGGCCAACAACCCGCCGAGCCGGATCACCTTCCTGCTCGTCGACTACAAGGGCGGGGCGGCGTTCCGCGAGTGCGCCGACCTGCCGCACACCGTCGGCTACATCACCGACCTCACGCCGGCGCTGGTCACCCGCGCGCTCACCTCGCTCGGCGCCGAGATCGCCCACCGCGAGGAGCTGCTCGGCGAGTACGGCGCGAAGGACCTCGTCGCGCTCGAGCGCGACCACCCCGAGGTCGCCCCGCCGAGCCTGCTCATCTGCATCGACGAGTTCGCCGCCCTCACCGCCGAGGTGCCCGACTTCGTCGACGGCATGGTCAACCTCGCCCAGCGCGGCCGCTCGCTCGGCATGCACCTCCTGCTCGCCACCCAGCGGCCGGCGGGCGTCGTCACCCCGGCGATCCGCGCCAACACCGACCTGCGCATCGCGCTACGGATCGCCTCCGACGACGACTCCCGCGACGTCATCGACGCCCCGGACGCCGCCCGCATCTCGCGACGCACGCCCGGGCGGGCCTGGGTCCGGCGCACCGGGCACGGCACCGCCGAGCTGGTGCAGACCGCGTGGGTGGGCGCCCGCGAGCCGCTCGCCGGCACCGTGCAGCCCGCGGTCGTGCGGCCGTTCACCGCGGCCCGCCCGGCGGATGACGCCCGCACCGGTCCCAGCGACCGGCTCGACCCGCGCACCGACCTCGACCGTTGCGTCACCACCATCCGTGCCGCGCACACCCTCGCCGGTGTGCCCCATCCGCGCCGGCCGTGGCTCCCCGCCCTGCCCGCCGAGCTGCTGCTCGACCCCGAGACGGTCGCCGAGGAGGGCGCGAGCCAGCCGTCGGGCTGGGTGCCGCTCGGCCGGGTCGACGACCCGCAACGCCAGCAGCAACCCGACCTCGGCGTCGACTACCGCTCGGTCGGCCACGTGCTCGTGCACGGCGCGTCCGGCTCGGGCAAGACCGAGGTGCTGCGCACCGTCGCCGCCGCGGCCTCGCTCGTCGACACCCACGCCCCCGGGTCGGTGCCGCCGTACGTCTACGGGATCGACCTCGCCGGTGGCGGGCTCACCGTGCTGGAGGCCCTGCCGACGGTCGCCTCGGTCATCGGCGAGCAGCACGTGGGCCGCGTCCTGCGCCTGATCCGGGTGCTCAAGGCGACCGTCGACGACCGCTCGGCGGCGCTCGCGGCATCCGGGGCCGGTGACCTCGCCGCTCTCGCCCGCGGCGGCCGGGTCCTGCCCCGGGTACACGTCCTCGTCGACAACCTCCCGGCGCTCGTCGACCTCCTCGAGGGCGGTGGTGCGCTGCGCCGGGCGCACGCCGAGATGCTCACCACGGTGCTGCAGAACGGCCGCCGCACCGGGGTGCACGTCACCGCCACCGCACCCGGTCGCGGCGGCGTGCCCAGTGCGCTGGCCTCGGCGTTCGGCGCCCGGCTCGTGCAGCGGATGCCGGCCGAGGACGACTACCTCATGCTGGGCGTGCCCGGCCGGCTGCTCGACGCCGAGTCGCCGGCGGGCGCCGCGGTGTGGGCCGGCCGGCTCGCTCAGGTCGCCACCGTCGGCGGGCTCGCCGGCACCGTGGAGCCGGGGCAGCTCGACGGGGTGGCCGAGCTCCTGCGCGGTGCGGTCGACGGCCGGCCCAGCGGGATCGTCCCGCCGATGCCGAGCCTGGTCCCGGCCGCCGCCCTGCCCGTGCCCACCGGCGCGTCGCTCGCCCTCGGCGTCGGGGCCGATGACGTCTCGCCGCTGACCGTCGACCTGCTGCGCGGCCCGGTGCTCGTCGCCGGCCGGGCCCGGTCCGGCCGCAGCTCGGTGTTGCGCGGCGTCGCCGCCCTCGCCGTCCGGGGCGAGCGTCCGCCGGCCCACCTCGGTCTCGCCGCGGCCTGGGCGCCTGCCGACGCGAACGGCGACAGGTCGTCATCCGAGCGTGAGGTGGCGGCGTCATCCGCAGGCGGGGCGGCGACGTCGTCCGCGCATCTCGGAGATCTCGAGGCGGCGAGCACCTGGCTCGAGGCCCGGCTGGCCGAACCCGTGGCGGATGACGCGTGGAGCCTCCTGCTCGTCGACGACGCACACCTCTGGGACCGCGACCACGACGGCACCCCGGAGCTGCGCCGGCTCCTCCAGCTACTCGACGACGCCGCCCGCGCCCGGGTCGCCGTCGTGGTCACCGCCGACGTGGAGGAGGCCCGCACCCGCACCCTCTCCGACGGCGTCGTGCAGCGGGTGCGGCGGTCGCGTCGCGGGATACTCCTGCAACCCGACGGCCTGGACGGTACGGTGCTCGCGGTCACGGTGCCGACGCAGACCGTCGAGCCACTGTCCGGGCCGGGCCGCGGGATGTGGTGCAGCGAGGGTGCCGCCACGCTGGTCCATGCCGTGACCGACGTCGAAGGAGCCCACCGATGACCACGATCGCCCTGGTCCACGCCGTGACCGACGTCCAAGGAGCCCGCCGATGACCGCCATCGCCCTGGTCCATGCCGTGACCGACGTCGAAGGAGCCCGCCGATGACGACCGTCACCCCGCCGCGGTGGGCCACCGAGGCGGAGGTCGCCGAGTTCCGCGCGCTGCGCGACCGGGTGGCCGACGCCGTCGAGCTCGCCGTCACCGGCAAGCGGCACGTCGTCGACCTCTGCGTGCTCGCCGTCTTCGCCCAGGGGCACGTGCTGCTCGAGGACGTGCCGGGCACCGGCAAGACCACGCTCGCCCGGGCCGTGGCGCACGCACTCGGCGGCACCTCGCGACGGGTGCAGTTCACCCCCGACCTGCTGCCCTCCGACGTCACGGGGACGACGGTGTTCCACCCGGCCGACGGCTCGATCCGCTTCCGGCCGGGCCCGGTGTTCGCCAACGTACTGCTCGCCGACGAGGTCAACCGGGCCGCCGCCAAGACCCAGGCCGCGCTGCTCGAGGTGATGGAGGAGCGCACCGTCACCGTCGACGGCACGGCGCACGAGGTGCCGCGGCCGTTCCTCGTGGTCGCCACCCAGAACCCGGTCGACCTCGAGGGCACCTACCGCCTCCCCGAGGCACAGCTCGACCGCTTCCTGCTGCGTACCGCGCTGGGCTACCCCGACTCCGAGCACGAGCTCGAGGTGCTGCGCCCGGGAAGTGCCGCGGGCGATGTCGCCGAGGTCGGCGCGGTCACCGGTCCTGAGGAGGTCGTGCACTGGTCCGCGGTGCTCGGCCGCCTGCACGTGGCCGAGCCGATCCTGCGCTACGTGCGCGAGCTCGGTGCTACGACCCGCGCCGACGAGCGGGTGCGGCTCGGGGCGAGCACCCGGGGGCTGCGCTCCCTGGTGCGCGCGCTGCAGGTGCACGCCGCCGCGCAGGGCCGGCACTACGTGGTGCCGAAC
>JBOFLR010000169.1:0-5000 GCA_051657965.1 Dermatophilaceae bacterium | reverse complement strand
CCGGCACCGACCCCGACGCCCAGACCGCCGACCTCGGTGCGGTGTGCGCTGCGGGATGATGCCGCGGTGACCACGCCCTCACGCTCGCAGCGCCGCCCCGCGGACGCCACGTCGACGGCATCCGGAGACACCACGGCATCCCGTCACGCCACGGCATCCCGCCACGCAGCGGCATCCGGCGACACCACGGCATCCCGCGGCGCGGCGGCATCCGACCCGGCATCACCGCGGGTCAGCGTCGTGATGCCGATCCTCGACGAGGAGCGACACCTGGAGGCCGCGGTGCGGCAGGTGCTCGACCAGGACTGGACAGGACCGCTCGAGGTGGTGCTCGCGCTCGGGCCGTCCACCGACGGCACGGATGACGTCGCCCGTCGACTCACCGCGGCCGACCCCCGGGTCGTGCTCGTGCCGAACCCGTCGGGCCGCACGCCCGACGCGCTCAACGCGGCGATCGCCGGGTCCACGGGTACGGTCGTCGTGCGGGTGGACGGGCACGCCGAGATCCCTCGCGACTACGTGTCGGCGGCGGTCGCCGTGCTCGAGGAGACCGGCGCCGACAACGTCGGCGGCACCATGGACGCGCGCGGCACGACCCCGTTCGAACGAGCCGTCGCCTGCGCCATGCGCAGCCGGCTGGGGGTCGGCGGTGGCCGGTTCCACACCGGTGGTGCGGCCGGGCCGGTCGACACCGTCTATCTCGGGGCGTTCCGGCGGGCGGCCCTGGAACGGGTGGGCGGCTACGACACCCGCTTCACCCGCACCCAGGACTGGGAGCTGAACCACCGCATCCGGGCCACGGGCGGCACGGTGTGGTTCACCCCACGGCTGCGGGTGACCTACCGGCCGCGTTCCACCGTGCGTGCCCTGGCCCGCCAGTACCTGCAGTACGGCCGGTGGCGCCGAGCGGTGTCGCGCACCCACGCCGGCACGTTGAACCTCCGCTATCTCGCCGCACCCACCATGGTCGTGGGCGTCGCGGCGGCCACCGCCCTCGCGCCGTGGTGGTGGCCGGCCGCGCTCGTGCCGCTCGGCTATCTCGGCGGCGTGGTCGTGGGCGGGGTCGCCATCGGCCGGGGCGAGCCGGCAGTCGTGCGGGCGCTCACCCCGGTGGCGCTGGCGACCATGCACTGGGCCTGGGGGGTGGGCTTCCTGGCCAGTCCCAGGTCGCTCGGGCGGTCGCTCGACTCGCCTGTACAGTGAACCGTCCTGTGGCAGAGCGCCAGGACGTCGGAGCGCCAGGACGCCGAGGAGACGACCACGTGACAGCGGGCAGGTTCGCGCGCCTCTGGGCCTCGCGCAGGGTGCTCGACACCCTCGTCCGCCGCGACCTCCGGGTGCGCTACGCGCGCAGCGCGCTCGGCTACCTGTGGACCGTTCTCGACCCGCTCGCGATGGCGCTGATCTACTACGTGATCTTCACCGTCATCTTCACGCGCGGAGACGTCGGCCACGAGCCGTACTTCCTGTTCCTCCTCGCCGGGCTGCTGTCGTGGCAGTGGTTCAACGGGGCGGTCAACGAGACCTCTCGAGCGCTGCTCGCCGAGGCCAAGCTGGTGCGCTCGACCAACCTGCCGCGTGAGCTGTGGGTCGTCCGGGTGGTCATCGCCAAGGGCATCGAGTACCTGCTCTCGCTGCCCATCCTCATCGCCTTCCTGGTCTTCTACCTGGTGACCGGCCAGAGCCGGCTCGACTGGCAGATCGTCTACTTCCCGCTCGGGCTCGTGCTCCAGTTCGTGCTCTGCATCGGCATCGGGCTGCTGCTCGCACCGGCCACGGTCATCGCCGACGACACCATCCGGGTGGTGCGCATCGTGCTGCGGATGATGTTCTACGGCACCCCGATCATCTACTCCGTCGGCAACGCGCCCGACTGGATGCGGACCGTGCTGGCGTTCAACCCGATGACCGGGGTGCTCGAGCTGCAGCGGGCCGGCTTCTTCGCCGAAGACCTCGCGGTCGCACCGCTCGTCATCGGCACCGCGATCACGCTGGTACTGCTGCTGCTCGGCATCCGGGTGTTCGCGCGGATGGAGTCGGCCGTGCTCAAGGAGATCTGAGTGGACCCGGTCATCGAGGCTCGCGGCATCGGCATCGAGTTCTACCGCAGCCGCCGGCGCAAGCTGTCGTTGCGCGAGATGCTGCTGCGCGGGCGGAACACGTCGCCGAACGAGACGTTCATGGCGCTCGAGGACGTCAGCTTCGACGTCACGCCCGGCGAGGCGGTCGGCCTCGTCGGCGCCAACGGTGGTGGCAAGTCGACGCTGCTCAAGATGATCGCCGGAGTGCTGATCCCCGACCAGGGGACCATCGAGGTGCGCCACGGCGTCGCCCCGCTCATCGAGCTCACCGGCGGCTTCATCGGCGAGCTGTCGGCGCGCGAGAACGTCTACCTGACCGCCGGCCTGCACGGGCTGAGCAAGAAGGAGATCGACGAGCGTTTCGACGACATCGTCGAGTTCGCCGGGCCGCAGGTACGCACGAATCTCGACATGCCGTTCCGCCACTTCTCGTCGGGGATGCAGGTGCGGCTCGGCTTCGCCGTCATCACCACCCTCGACGAGCCGATCGTGCTCGTCGACGAGGTGCTCGCCGTCGGCGACGCCGCGTTCCGGGAGAAGTGCTACACCCGGATGGAGTCGCTGCTCGCCCGCGGTCGCAGCCTGTTCCTCGTGTCGCACTCCGAGGGCGACCTCAAGCGGTTCTGCACCCGCGGGCTGTACCTGCGCTCGGGTCGCCTGGTCGCCGACGACGGTATCGACGCCGTGCTGGCGAAGTACCGCGCCGACACCCTGTAGGCCTCTCGCATCGGGCCGGCCGGCACTCCTCGGTCCGGCTCGGCACTGCTCGGACCGAGCTGTACTCACCACCTGCCGGTGTCGTGCGGCGCCTCTCGACGACACGACGCCGACACCGACGAGTCCGGGCCGGTGCAGCGGTCTGTCACGGTGTCACGCACCATATCGACCGAGAGGAGACCGACATGTCGAGAAGCGAGTCGACGACCGAGGACCGAGGACCGGTGTTCGACGGGGTGCGGATCGGCCGACCGGCCGTCGGCGCCCTGGTCGACGCCGGGTACTCCCGGCTTCGCGACCTGCCCGCGGACCTCGGCGAGCTGCGCGGCATCCATGGCGTTGGGCCGCGGGCGATCGCCCTGCTGGAGCAGGCCCGCGACCGCTGACCCGGCCGCTGAGTCAGCGCGGATGCCGGCCAGCCCGGCGGTCATGCGAACTCCTCACAGCGACAGCGATTTCCCACCGGGTCCTGCGCCCCGAGCTACTCGCCGCCGCGATCCCCACCGTCGGGCCCTCGGGCGGTGAGCGTCTCGAGCGCGGCGCTCATCCTCTCGACCGATGAGGCGGCGAGGAGCAGTGAGGACACCTCGTGGCGGGCCCAGGCACCGGCCAGCCGGTCGGGTGGCCCGGCCACGGTGAGCACCACCGGCGCGCGGGTCGTCATCCGCGCCGCCTGGTCGAGCACGTAGGAGTTGGCGCCGGCCTCGACCAGCACGTGGCCCACCCCCGCGAGGTCACGCACGCGGGCCAGGTCGGCGGTGGTGGTGACCCGCACCCCGGCTCGCCCGAGTACGCCCTCGGCGACGGCGGTGCGCAACGCCGGCAGGCACCGGTACGCGACCGCGGCGTCGACGAGCACCGACCAGGCCGAGCGAGTGCCCAGCCCGGCGAGGGCTCGCTCGAGTGCCCTGCCGACCGCAGCATCGTCGGTGGCCGACGGAGCGGGCGGAAGCCGGGGGTCGAGGAGCAGCGTGGTGGCGAACCGCCGCACCAGGGCCGGCTCGACGAGCGCCCGCAGGCCGGCGACCTGGTCGGCGCCGACGACCAGATGGGAGACGCCGTGGTCGAGTGCGAACGTGAGTAGCTCGCGGCGGGCCGCGTCGCGGTCGGCGGCCGAGCCACCCTGGACCGCACCGAGGGAGCGGGTGTCGAGCAGCACCCCGGAGCTGCCCCGCAACGAGCCCTCGCGGCGCGGTGCCTGCGGCCCGGTGGCGTCGACCGTGGCGACCAGGTCGGCCATCAGCTCGCGCCAGGAGGCCGCCACCGGGTCGGCGTGCCGGTCGAACAGACGCGACACGCGCACGTAGTCGTGCAGCCCGTCGACGGTGGCCCGGTAGGCGTGGATGTCGTCGGGGCAGCCGTCGGGCACGAAGAGGTGCTCGCCGAGCGTGCGGCGCAGCCACGGCGTGACGTGCTCGCGGTCGTAGGCATCGGTGGCCTGTGCGTCGGCCTCGCGCAGCCGGGCCACCGGGAATACCTCGGCACCCAGACCCTCGGGCACCCGCTCGACGTCGACCCGCCCGTACTCACGCCCGGCCGCGAGAGTGGCGGCGACCAGCTCGTCGACGAGACCGGCGTCGGCCACCGGGTTGTCGCCGGTGAGCCGCACGACGAGGTCGTCGTCGGCGAGGTCGGCGGTGGCGGCGACGAACCGGCCGAGCACGTCGTCGAGCGAGCCGCGCACCGTGGCGATGCCGGCCCGGGAGAGGGTGGCCACCACCCGCTCGTCGGTGGCCTCGACGCTCGTAGCGACGACCACCTCGTGCCCGCTGCGGGCGGCGCGCCGGGCGACGAGCTCGACGAGCGGCATCCCGGCGGTGGTCAACAGCGCCTTGCCCGGGAGGCGTGAGGAGCTGAGGCGGGACTGCACGACGACGCGGACCGTGGTCATCCAAGGACTCCTCGAGAGGGCTGGTCGAGCAGGATGTCGACCACGCGGGAACGGCCCGCACCGTCGACGAGCGCCGGTCCACGGGCCGACAGCCGCTCGCGCAGGTCGGGGTCACGGAGCAGCCGGCCGAGGGTGGCGACGGCCGCCTCCCGCGCCACCGGATCGGTGCGCAGCGCGTCGAGGCGGCCGACTCCCAGGGCCACGCCCTGCTCGGTGCAGGCACGATAGCCGTGCTCCTGGTTCGGGGCCACCTGCACCAGGCCCGCGGCCACGCCCAGGCACAGCAGCTCCCAGACCGAGGAGCCGGCCGC
>JBOFLR010000168.1:0-3897 GCA_051657965.1 Dermatophilaceae bacterium | reverse complement strand
ATGCTGCGCGAGCATTTCCCGACGGCGCTCGTCGCGGTCGAGGAGGTAGGTGTCGGGTACAAGGTCACCGGCCCGTTCCCCGACGGCGAGCTGCCCGACGGCGTGAGCCGAGTCGTCCCGTTCGAGGAGCTGATGGGCTCGCCCGTCACCCGGCTGACGCTCCGCGACCCGAGCAGCACCAGCGAGGAGTTCCTGCGGCGCACCCAGGAGATCGGTCTGCACGGCGTGGGCTACGCGGTGGGTTGGAGCGCCTGGCTCGACATCACCCCCGAGGGCGTGTCCAAGGGCGCGGCGCTCGAGACGGTACGGCGACGGCTCGGTGTCGAGCCGATGCACACCGTAGCCGTCGGTGACCAGCGCAACGACCGCGAGATGCTGCAGTGGGCGGCGCGCGGGGTGGCGATGGGCAACGCGCCCGACGACATCAAGGCGGTCGCCGACGAGGTCACCGGCGACGTCGACGACGACGGCCTGGTCACGGTGCTCGACTCCCTGCTCTGAGCCGCGCCGCCACCGTCGGGTCCCTCGCGCCCCGGGGGGCTACGGATGACACTCGCGCCCTCAGTGACGACGGATGACGCTTGCGCCTTCAGTGATGACGGATGACGCTCGAACCCTCGGCGACGACGGATGAAGAACGGCGCCGGAGACGTCTGTGGGTCGAATGCACCTTCGCGGTCGGCGGCCGAGCTCGACCTCGCGTGCACGAGTCCCCCCACGGCATCCGTGCCGGTGGCAGGGTGAGCGCCATGACCACCACCCAGGCCGGGAACGCCGCCCGCAACGCCAGCGAGAGTCCGGTCGTGGAATGGGGTGCCCGCCTCGGTTACGCCGTGCTGGGTCTGCTCCACCTGGTCATCGGCTGGATCGGCCTGACCCTCGCGTGGGGCGGCGGTGGTAGCGCCGACAAGTCCGGAGCGCTGGGGGCGATGGCATCCAGCGGGATCGGGCCGGTGCTGCTCTGGGCCGCGGTCGTCGGATTCGGAGCCCTGGCGCTCTGGCAGTGCGCCGAGGCGGTGCTCACGCACCAGGACGCTGCCCATCGCGCCAAAGCCGTCGGCAAGGCCGTCGTCTACGGGTTCCTCGCCTGGTCGGCGTGGAAGTTCACCGCGGGGTCGGGCGGCTCCGACGAGCAGCAGACCGACGACGTCACGCGCACCCTGATGGAGCAGCCGGCCGGTCGCTGGCTGGTCGCCGGAGTCGGCCTCGCCGTCGTCGGGGTGGCGGTGTACCACGTGCACAAGGGCTGGACCCGTGCGTTCCTCGACGACCTGCGGCAGCACCCCGGGCGCTGGGCGGAGGTGAGCGGGCGCGTCGGGTACGTCGCCAAGGGCGCGGCCCTGGCCGTCGTCGGCGTGCTGTTCGTCATCGCGGCCTGGCGCGAGGACCCCGAGCGCGCGGCCGGCCTCGACGGCGCGCTGAAGACGCTGGAGGAGCAGCCGTTCGGGCCGGTCCTGCTGACCGCGGTCGCGGTCGGCATCGCCGCCTACGGGGTCTACTCCATCGCTCGGGCACGCTACGCGCGGATCTGACGCGGCGCGCGGCGCCACCTTCCCCCGGCAGCCATCGCCTGCGTGCGTGACGCACGAATCCGATTCGCGTTCTGCGTATTCCGCACCGCGGTCGCTGCACCTGTTGATTTTCCGGTCATGCGTAGCAAGTCACATGCGTCACTTGCGCCCCCTTCGACTAGCGGGCGGCCGTTCGCGCCCCTAGCGTCCCGGGTGACGGAGCCGCGGGAGCTCGGTCACCACTCCGCGGATGCAGGGCCGCAGCGTCAGGGAAAGAAGGAGACCATGACACGACGCCGACGCCTGCTCCCTACCGGAGCCGTTCTGGCCGTGGCTGCTGCCGTCGCGATGCAGGTGTCTGCGGCTGCGGCATCGGAGCGACCGCCGCCGCGGCTGACCGAAGGCCAGCGCGACGCGCTGGCAGCCGGCTTCCAGGTCGCCCCAAAGGGGGGCGCCGGTGGCACCAAAATTACTGCGGCACAACCGAACCCCTTCGTGGCCAACGTCGAGGACCTCACCGCCGTCGACATCTCCGCGTGGCGCCTGCGGATGAAGAACGGCGCCAAGGAACGTACAGGGTCCGCCGACTACCGCTCGGCGCGGGGCGCCGAGCTGGCCCGCACCGCAGCAGCGGACACCCCGGTCGTGTGGGACGAGCAGGAACCGGCCGGCACCGCCGGCTCGAACGACACGCTCTCCGGCGCCGAGCGGATCGACCTCTTCGGCACGGCATCCGGGAAGAACAGCGTCGTCCGGATCCTCGGCGAGCAGGCGGCCATCGCCCCGCCGGCTCCGGCCGAGCTGGCGCCGGTGGCCGAGGACAACGGCGCCATCCCGCTCGCCGGGGACACCGGCATCGCCGGGAGCGGCGCGGTCACCACCTCCGGTGTGCTGGGTGACGGCCCGCACGGGCCGGACGGCACCGGTACCAACGACTTCGACTTCTACGAGCTCGAGGTGTCACCGGGCTTCACCGTCGTCGCCGACACCTCGGGGAGCGACGGTCGCACCGACACCTTCATCGGCCTCTACACGGCCGACGGCACCCTCGTCGCCACGGACGACGACTCGGGCGACGGGCTGTCCAGCCGCATCAGCGCGCGGAGCGAGGCCGGCGGTATCCACTACGTCGTGGTCGGCGGGTTCTCGAGCGCCGGCCCGTTGCCGAAGGACCCGAACGACCCGGCCAGTGGCAACGGCGGTGCCGACACCGGCGACTACCTGCTGTCCGTGACCTCGACACAGGTGGACTCCGACAACTACGCCGTGCGGCTCCGCCCGGGCGACGTGGTCGGCGGGGTCGGCAGCGACGCGGCCGACGCGCTCACCGTGTTCCGGCCCGACGGCACCCAGATGGTGTCCGGCACCGGGACCGACGCCTCGTTCCTGTACCCGCCGGAGTCCCCACTACCGGGCGGCGGCAACACCACGGTCGCGTATGTGGCCGAGGAGGCCGGCTGGTACGTGGTCCGGGTGGGTGGCGCGGACGATGACTACCAGGTGCAGCTCGAGGGCTACCGGCCCGGCGCCGAGACCGACCGCACCCGGACCCAGACGGTGTACCTCGACTTCGAGGGCGGCCGGGTCAACACGGGGATCTGGGGCGGCCCCGGTGTGCGCGAGCTCTCGCCGTTCTCCGCCTTCCTCGCCAGATGGGGGATCCCCCGCGACCGCGAGCGGGCGATGATCGACGCGATCACGGCACAGGTTCGTGACACCATCGCCACGGAGGTCGCCGAAGACGGGCTGAACCCGGACCTCGTTGTCCGCGTTGTCAACTCGCGAACCGACCCGGGTCTCGCCGGTCGTGAGAACGTGTCGCGGATCATCGTCGGCGGTACCGTCGCCGAGTCGGGCATCAACACGATCGGGGTCGCGCAGTTCATCGACCCGGGCAACTGGGGCCACGAGGACTCCGCGCTCGTCCTGCTCGACACGCTGAGCGAGCCCGCCGGCTCCTCGGAGGCGTCGCTGAACAGCTACCTCACCGACGCGAGCGACCGCGAGCGGTTCGTGGCCCAGGGTGTCGGTAACGTCACCGCGCACGAGATCGGTCACACGGTGGGCAGCTACCACACCGACAACCTGAACGATCAGGTGAACATCATGGACGCCGGTGGCGCCGGGTTCCAGAACCTGTTCGGTGTGGGTCCGGACGGTGCGGGCGGCACCGCCGACGATCTCGACGTGGCGTTCGAGGAGGACGGGTACATTCCCAGTGAGGGTTTCACCGGCCTCGAGGACACCCAGAACGTCACCGGTTGGGCCTATCCCTCCCGCTGACGAGCGGACCGGTGGCGGGGAGGGGTCGGCCCACACGGGCCGGCCCCTCTCTTGCCGTACCGGCGCCGGCGAGCCGGTGCCGTGGGATCCGGTGCCGTGGGAT
>JBOFLR010000167.1:0-1729 GCA_051657965.1 Dermatophilaceae bacterium | reverse complement strand
AGGATGAGGCGCAGCACCCCGTGCGTCGACGGGTGCTGCGGGCCCATGTTGACGACGATGCGCTCCTCGTGCAGCGCGGTGGCCTCGTCGACGAGGTCGTTCCAGTCGCCGCCGGACGCGGTGAGCACCGGCGCCCCGGCCATGTCCTCGTCGACGGATGCCGCGTACGGGTCGGCGAGGGTGTGCTCCGCGCCGGGGTCGCGCCCGCCGGTCTCGTAGGTGGTGCTCTCGGTGTCGTGGGTGGTCGTGTCGTGGGTCGTCATCAGGTGTACGCCCTCCGCTCGTCGGGCGGCGGGACCGTGCCGCCCTTGTACTCGACGGGGATGCCGCCGAGCGGGTAGTCCTTGCGCTGCGGGTGGCCCGGCCAGTCGTCGGGCATGAGGATGCGGGTCAGGGCCGGATGGCCGTCGAAGACGATGCCGAACATGTCCCAGGTCTCGCGCTCGTGCCAGTCGTTGCCCGGCCAGACCCCGACCACGGAGGGGAGGTGCGGGTCGTCGTCGGGACAGGTGACCTCCAAGCGGATCCGCCTGCTGCCGTGGGTGATCGAAAGCAGCGGGTAGACCGCGTGCAGCTCGCGCCCGGTCTCGCCCGGGTAGTGCACGCCGCTGACCCCCAGGCACATCTCGAAGCGCAGCTCGGGGTCGTCGCGCAGCGCCCGGGCCACGACCGGCAGGTGCTCGCGCCGGACGAACAGGGTGAGCTCGCCGCGGTCGACGACGACCTTCTCGACGGCACCGTCCCAGCCGGGACCGCCGGTGGTGTCGAGCGCGCGGGCGAGATGGTCGGCGACCTCGTCGAAGTACGAGCCGTAGGGGCGGCGGGAGGCACCAGGCATCAGCGTCGGCGTGACCAGCCCGCCGTAGCCGGAGGTGTCCTGGCCGCGGGTCGCACCGAACATGCCGCGCCGCTCGCCGACGACCACCGGCGTGGTGTCGGGCTCGGACTGCGAGCGCTGCGCAGGTACGCCGGTCGTGTGCGCCTCGACCACGGCGGCCGGGTCGTCGACCGTGCGCGTCTGCGCGGAGTCGACCGCCTTGTCGGGGATCGGCTGCACGGGGCTGTCGTCGGTGGACGTCTCGTCGCTCATCCGAGGAGGTTCTTCCCGGCCGGCGCCGCGAGGTGGGCGAGATGGTCGTGGGTGGCCGGCTGCAAGTGGGTCGGGGTCGCCCGCAGGGCGGCCTCCTCGGCGGCGCGCGCGGCCGCCACCCGGTTGACGCCGAGCTTGCTGTTCTGGATCTGCTCGTGCAGCTCGAGGATGGCGTTCAGCAGCATCTCGGGCCGGGGCGGGCAGCCGGGCAGGTAGATGTCGACCGGGATGATGTGGTCGACGCCCTGGACGATCGCGTAGTTGTTGAACATCCCACCCGAGCTGGCGCACACCCCCATCGAGATGACCCACTTGGGGTTCGGCATCTGGTCGTACACCTGGCGCACGACGGGTGCCATCTTGTTGCTCACCCGGCCGGCCACGATCATCAGGTCGGCCTGCCGCGGGGTGGCCGAGAAGCGCTCCATCCCGAACCGGGAGATGTCGTAGTCGGGTGTGCCCACCGCCATCATCTCGATGGCGCAGCAGGCCAGCCCGAAGGTGGCCGGCCACAGCGAGGACTTGCGCATGTAGCCGGCGACGTTCTCCAGGGTCGTGAGCGCGAACCCGGCGGGCAGCTTCTCCTCGAGACCCATCTCAGACCTCCTCGGTGGGGGTGGTGGGCGTGGGTGCGGTGCG
>JBOFLR010000166.1:0-5288 GCA_051657965.1 Dermatophilaceae bacterium | reverse complement strand
AGCCGATCATGAAGAGCAGGAACGCGAGCGCCACCCACAGCAGCTGGTCGTTGCGGGCGATGGCGCGCACCAGGTCGCGGATGCCGGTGCGCTCGCCCTCGAGGTGCACGTCGACGGGCTGGCGCACGAGGAGCACGGTCACCGCGAGCCCGACGAGCATCACCGCGGCGATGAGTGCGGCCATGAGCAACCAGGCCGTGGCCTCGCTGCCCACGGCGCCCGCGAGCCCGGTGGTCAACGGCACCAGCCCGGCACTGACCGAGAACAAGCCGACACTCGCGAACACCTTGGCGAGCGAGCCCAGCCGCTCGCGTTCTGCAGACTCGAGCGAGAGCGCCGGCAGCATGCCCCAGTACGAGATGTCGTGTGCGGCCCAGCTGACCCCCCACACGAGGTTGACCAGCGCGAACACCACGACGAACTCCGTGCCGTCGAGCCCGGTGTCGACGAACAGCAGCGTCGTCATCCCGGCCGACACGAGCCCGCCCACCACCAGCCACGGCCGGAACTGGCCCCACCGCGAGCGGGTGCTGTCGACGACGGCGCCCATCACCGGGTCGAGCAGCGCGTCGAGCACGCGGATGCCGAGCAGCACCCCGGTGACCCACCACATCGTCGAGTCGGGCACGTCGAGCACGTTGGTCAGGTAGTAGACGAGGTACAGCGTGACGAGCGCGTAGACCATGTCGCGTCCGAGGGTGCCGACCGCGAAGGCCCACCGGTTCCGGCGGATGGCGTGCGCCGCCGCGCCGTGCTCGGCACCGGATCCGGACACGGCATCCGAGGGCACGGCATCCGAGGGCACGGCATCCGGGACGAGGTCAGCCATCCGGTGCTCCGATCACGACGGTGTGACGCCCTGAAGGTGGAGCCCTCGAGGCTGCGGGACGGGCCAATGGTACGGATGACGCGACCCTCGCGTGAGCGCTTCGCCTGCGCAGCACGGAGGCGTCGCGTACAGGCTCCTCGACATGGGTGGTCGTCGCGGTCCGCCGGTTCGCGCCATGGCGCACCGACGCGGCAGGATCGTGCCGTGGCCGGACAGGAGCGGGCGTACCCGGGACGCGGTGACTCCACGACACCGCAGTCCGGTACCGGGATGCCGCGCTCCGGCGCCGAGAAGCCGGGCTCAGGCACCCGCACGCCCCGCCCTGACGCCGGACGGCCCGCTCCGCGCTCTTCGCGCGCCCGGCTCGAGGCATCGGCGCACGCCGCTCGACGGCGCGGTCGGGCCGGGGTACGGGTCGTGGGCCGGGGCGGGCGGGCCGTTGGCCGCGGAGGTCGTGCGGCGACCCGACGGTTCCGGCGCTTCGCCGACGCCGATGGCGCCGCCGACACCGGGCTGGCCCGGCTCACCGAGCTGCACGCGGTCAACGCCGCCGCCGACGCCGCGCTCACCGTGTCACTGGCCGGCACGGTGTTCGCGATGCCGACCGACGAGGCCCGCAGCCGGGTGGCTCTCTTCCTGCTGCTCACCATGGCGCCGTTCCTGCTGCTCGCCCCGCTCGTCGGCCCATTGCTCGACCGGTTCCGGCACGGCCGTCGCTGGGCCCTCGGCAGCACGCTCGCGACCCGTGCGTTCCTCGCCTGGGTGCTCGCCTCGGCAGTGGTCGAGGAGAGCGCCTGGCTGTTCCCGGCCGCGCTCGGTTGCCTGGTCGCCTCGAAGTCGTATGCCGTGGCGCGCGCGGCCGCCGTGCCCCGCCTGCTTCCCGAGCGCATCACCCTGGTCACCGCCAACTCGCGGATCAACCTGGCCGCACTCGTCGGCATGGCCCTCGGCGGCGGCCTCGCGATCGCACTGTCCCGCGTGGGACCCGACTGGTCGCTCCGCCTCGCCTTCGTCGTGTACGTCACCGCGACGGTGCTCGCCATCCGGCTCCCGGCTCGGGTCGACTCCGCCCGTGGCGAGCTCGACACCGACGGCACCCCGGCGGGCGAGGAGCCGATCCTGCAGCCCGAGCGTGGCGTGCGCCGCCTGCGAGCCCTGCCCCGCTCGGTGCGCTACGTGCTCTGGCTGGCCACCGGGGCCCGGATGCTCACCGGCTTCCTCACGCTCTACCTGGTCTTCCTCATGCGCGAGGAGCCGATTCCCGGCTGGTCGGGGCCGCTCGTCCTCGCGCTCGTGGCCGGCGCCGCCGGTCTGGGCAACGCACTCGGCTCGCTCGTCGGCAACCGGCGCCGCAACCCGGACCCGCAAGTGCTCGCGAGCGTCATCGCCGCCGTCGCGCTGCTCGCCTCGCTCCTCACCGCGGTGCTCTACTCGGTGTGGGCGCTCGTCGTCCTCGGGCTGGCCACCGGCACCGCCGCCCAGCTCGGCAAGCTGAGCCTCGACGCGCTCGTCCAGCGCGACATCGCCGACCACACGCGGGCCCGGGTGTTCTCGTGGTCCGAGACCATCCTGCAGGCCAGCTGGGTCGTCGGCGGGGCCGTCGGCATCGTGGTCCCCCTCGAGCCGCGGCTCGGTTTCGGCGCGATCACCGTGCTCGTGCTCGGTGCCGGGCTGCTCGCGGTGCGCTCCGCGCGCGTGGGGCGGCTCCCGTCATCCGGCACCGAGAGGGACCGCGCACCGTGAGACACGCCGCGTGAGCGACCGAGCCCTGGCGGGGGTGCGCGTCCTGGTGCTCGTCGTCGTGCTCCTGCTCGGCGGCGGGTTGACCGTGCTGCTGGTCGGCGGGGACCTCGACGTCGTCGCCGACGCGGTCGCGGCATCCGGCGGGTGGGGGCCGGTGGTCTACGTGGTGCTCCACGTCGTGCTCACCCTCATACCGGTACCGAAGAACCTGCTGGCCACCATCGCCGGCGCGTTGTTCGGGATGACGTGGGGCGTCGTCCTCGCCTGGGTCGGGTCGCTCGCGGCCGCGGTGGTCGGGTTCGCCGTCGCGCGCCGGCTCGGGCGCCG
Source organism: Dermatophilaceae bacterium (assembly GCA_051657965.1). Lineage (GTDB taxonomy): Bacteria > Actinomycetota > Actinomycetes > Actinomycetales > Dermatophilaceae > JBOFLG01. The sequence continues at coordinate 2,389 of JBOFLR010000166.1, read as the reverse complement.
CGCCGTGAGACGGCTCATCGGTGTGCGGCTCGACCGGGTCGACGACCTCGCCGAGCGTCACGGCCTGCTCGCCGAGGTGGTCGCGCGTCTCATGCCGCTCGTGCCGTTCACCGCGGTGAACTACGGCTCCGGGCTGAGCGCGATGCGCCCGCGCGACTACGTCGTGGGCACGGCGGTCGGGGTGGTCCCGGGAACGGTGGCGTACGTGGCGGTGGGTGCGAGCGCCGGACGCGACCTCACCACGGCGGGGCTCGCCATCGGCGCCGGCGCGGTGCTGCTCGCCGGGTCGGCGATCCTCGCCCGGCGGCTCAGGCGGGACCACCCGACGACCGGCGGCTGACGTCCGGGTACGGATGACGTACGGCCTCGGGCGGGTGCAGCAGTCTCTTCCGTCCCGGCCTTGCGACGTCATGACGCCGGCTACGACGCCAAAGTCGTCGTGGTCGCCCCGGTTTCCGCGCTGTATCCGGCGTCACAGGAGCGCATCACGGATGCGGACCGCCTTCCGCACCAGGGCCTGGTGAGCGTGAGTGGCAGCCGCCGCGCACGTTCGCAGTCGCCGAGCTTGCGCGGCGTTCGCGCAGAAGCGGGGTGCGTGGAGGCGGCGCTCAGGAGTCGGCGTAGCGGCGCGCCCGGGCCACGGCGTCGGCGAGGGTGTCGCGCGAGACCGGCGTGCCCTCGGCATCCCAGAACTCGCCGACACCACCGCCGTACAGGCCGGCATAGGCAGGGGTGTCGCGCTGGGTGCGCCAGCCCTCGGCGAGCGGCCCGAGGTCGAGGGTGTCGTAGCCGACCTCGTGGATGACGCTCGCCGCCACCTGCTTGGCGTCGGCGTCGTCGCCCGCGATGGGCAACGTCGTGCGGTCGGGGGCCCCGGCCGAGCGCGCCAGGGTGGCGAGGTGGCGGAAGAAGATGTTGTTGAAGCCCTTGACCACCCGTGCGCCGGGAGCGGCGGCCTGAAGCAGCTCGGACGTCGTGGTCGACTCGTCCTCGAGCGCGTCGATGCGGCCATCGCGGTCGGGGTAGTAGTTCATGGTGTCGACGACGACCTTGCCGTCGAGCGCTGCGAGCGGAAGCTCGCGGAGCGACTTCAGCGGCACCGTCACGACGACGACGTCGCCGGCGGTCGCCGCCTCCTCGGCGGTGCCGGCCCGAGCTCGCGGGCCCAGGCTGGACGCCAGGTCGGCCAGTGTCTGCGGGCCGCGACTGTTGCTGAGGACGACATCGTGTCCCGCGTCGACCGCGAGCCTGGCCAGTGTGCTGCCGATGTTGCCGCTTCCGATCATTCCCCAGGTGGTCATGCCCGACCGAACCGGATGCCGGGCAGCGGCATTCCCGCGGTCGCCCACCGAGCGTCGTCCTGGCGTCGGCAACCAGCCGGCGACAGGGGGGTGAGCGCGTCGACGCTCGAGATGACGCGACACGTAGGTGACAATGACCGCAGCCGTGCGTGTCGCGTCATCTCGATGCGCCGGTCACGAAGTGGTGGGCGCATCGAGATGACGCGCGCCGAGTCCGACTAGTCCCGGGTGGCACCCGGGTAGGCGGTGCGGACCGGGGTAGGTGAGCGGTCGTCATCCGCCACTGCCGACACCGTGAGAGGACCACCCGTGACCCGCTTCGGATTCACCCTGATGGGCGAGCAGAGCAGCCCGCGCGATCTCGTCGACCATGCCGTGCGCGCCGAGGAGGTGGGCTTCGACCTGCTCGTCGCGAGCGACCACTACTCGCCGTGGCTCACCGAGCAGGGCCACGCGCCGTACACTTGGACGGTGCTCGGCGCCGTGGCGCACGCGACCGAACGGGTCGAGCTGATGACGTACGTGACCTGCCCGACGATGCGCTACCACCCGGCCGTCGTCGCCCAGAAGGCGGCGACGCTGCAGCTGCTCGCCGAGGGGCGCTTCATCCTCGGTCTCGGCAGCGGCGAGAACCTGAACGAGCACGTCGTGGGCGGCGGCTGGCCCGGTCTCGACACCCGCCAGGAGATGCTCGCGGAGGCGGTCGACGTCATCCGGCAGCTGCTGACCGGAGAGCTCGTCACCTACCGCGGGGAGCACTTCGAGTTCGACTCTGCCCGGCTGTGGGACGTGCCGCCGCAGGGGCTCGAGATCGGCGTGGCCTTGAGCGGGCGCAAGGGCGTCGAGGCGTTCGCCGACCTCGCCGACCACCTCGTGGCGGTGCAGCCCGAGGCCGATCTCGTCGAGACGTGGAACGAGGTGACCGGCAGGCGGATCGGCGAGCAGGCCCGCGCGGTCGGGCAGCTCCCCGTCTGCTGGGACCCTTCCGAGGATGCCGCGGTGCAGCGCGCGCACGAGCAGTTCCGCTGGTTCGGCGGCGGCTGGAAGGTCAACGCCGACCTGCCGACGCCGATGGGCTTCAGCGGGGC
>JBOFLR010000165.1:0-2092 GCA_051657965.1 Dermatophilaceae bacterium | reverse complement strand
CGGGTCGTCGACCGCCTGCGGGTCGTCAACCGGCTGCGGGTCGGTGACGGGCGGCTGCTGGTCGGTGAGCGCGGCGACCCGCGCCGCGCTACCCTGCGCCCGGGCGAGGGCGCGCATGGCGTCCGTGAGCGGCGCGAGTGCGTCGCCCACGGCGACCGGGACGACGACGAGCAGCGCCGCGACAGGTGCGCCCACGTCATCCGGCCGTACGAGCAGCGCGCACGCGACGGTGGCCGCGCCGGTGCCGAGCAGCAGGGTCGCGGTCACGAGAGCTCGTCCGTGGCTCTGCCGCCGCGTCGCGCGCCGGACTCCGTCGTGGGCCTGCGCGAGCCAGCTCGAAGCCGTGGCCTCGGCGCCGATGCCGCGCAGCTCACCGGCCTGCCGGGCCACCAGATCGGCCACCCGCTGGACCTCACCCCGTGCCGCGAGCAACGCTGGGAGGGAACGGGACTCGAGACGCCAAGCCACGACGCACGCCAGGGCGACCAGCACCAGGAGCGCGGCCACGACCAGACCGACGCCGGGGTCGAACCAGGCCGTGAGCAGCGTGGCGACGACCCCGGCCACCGCTCCCGACAGCACCGGCACCGTCACGCGCACCCGCGCCTCGACCACGTCGGTGAGGTCGTCGACGACCCCGGTGAGCACGGCCGACCGCGACCGCCGGCCGAGCCGGGCGGGCGCCAGCGGCACCAGCGCGGCATACAGGGCCGACCGGCGGCGAGCGAGGTCGCCGAACGCGGCGTCGTGCGACACCAGCCGTTCCAGGTAGCGGAAGAACGGCCGGGCCATGCCGAACGCCCGCACCGCGACGATGGCGACGAGCAGGGTGAGGATGACGGGCCGCTCGCTCGCCCGCACGATCAGCCAGCCGGACGTGGCGGTGAGGGCGATGCCGGATGCTGTGGCGGCACCTCCCAGCAGCCCGGCCACCAGCGTCGCCCGGGCCACCGGAACCGACCGGGCGACAGGAACCGACTGGGCAACCGGAACCGACCGCGCGACAGGAACCGGGTGGGCCGCGGGAACCGATTGAGCCACCGGGACCGGGTGGGCTGCGGGAACCGACTCGCGTGCGAAATCGGGGCAGACCGGGCCGGTCACGGCGGCGGCATCTGCAACGGTCATGGCCTCGGCCGGGGATGTGGGCCGCCGGGTCATCGGGGCACCGCCTCGGCGCGCGCGGTGAGGTGACCGGCGGCGGGCGCGAGCTCGACGTGAAGATCGGCCAGGGCGATGAGCTCGGGGCGGTGGGTCGCCACCAGCACCGCGCGGCGGCCGGCGAGCCGCACCAGGAGGTCGTGCACGAGACCGGACGCCTCGGTGTCGAGGTGGGCGGTGGGTTCGTCGACGAGCAACACCGGCGCACTGGACAGCGTCGCCCGGGCCAGGGCGATGCGCGCCCGCTGGCCCGCCGACAGCCCGGTGCCGTCGTCACCCACGGTCGTGCCGAGGGCGGCAGGCAACGCGGCGACGAACCCGTCGACACCGACCTCCCGCAGCGCCTGCCACAGCGCGTCGTCGGGGGCGTCGTTACCCAGGCGGAGCACGTCGCGCAGGGTTCCCGCCGGGAGGAACGGCCGCTGCGACACCAGGTGCGCCGGCGCGGTACCCACCGCGCCGGATGTCGGTGTGCGCAGGCCGGCGGCCAGCTCGAGCACCGTCGACTTGCCCGCTCCCGACGGCCCGGTGAGCACGGTGAGGCCGCGATCCACGTCGAGCGAGAAACCCTGGAGCACAGGAGACCTGGCACCCGGGTACGAGTACGACACGTCGAGCAGCCGTACCTGTCGATTCCCGAGTCGAGCCGTATCGCGCATCGGCCGAGCGTTGTCGGTAACCGTCGGCGCTGATGTATCACCGGGTCCCGGCGGTGCGTCATCCGGCCGGTCGAGCTCGGGGAGAATGCCGCTGAGCGCCTCGGCGCCGTCGGCGGCGGCGTGGAACTCGGCACCGACGCGGCGCACCGGCCAGTACGCCTCGGGGGCGAGGAGGATGGCGAGCAGCCCCGCCTCGAGCGTCATCGACCCGTGGGTGAGGCGGATGCCGACCGTGACGGCGACGATCGCGACCGAGATCGAGGCGAGCAGCT
>JBOFLR010000164.1:0-4952 GCA_051657965.1 Dermatophilaceae bacterium | reverse complement strand
CGCGATCGATGTGCAAGCCACTCAGCGAGTCGTACACGCGGCCGGACTCGTCGGCCGCCAGCTCCTGTCCGGTGAGCGGGTCGAGGTAGGTGTCCCCGAGCTTCTGCAGACCGGTGATCGGATCGGTCGGCAGCGGGCGGCCGTCCCGGCCCAGCAGCTCGCCGCTACGCTCGTCGACCGTCACCCCGTCCGGCACCGGTGTCCCCGCCAGACGTTGCTCCCGGTGGCTCTCGCCACCGCCCGTGTCAGGCCCACCGTTCCCCGTGGGGTCGCCGAGTCGAGAGACGTCGATGCCGTCCTGACCCGGATGCCGGTCGTCGACGAACGAGCCGTCGATGCCGCTCCCGTCGGGAAGCTCGGCCAGCTGGAAGCGGGAGAAGTCCGGCATCCGCCCCAGGTGGTCCTGCTGCTGGCCGCTACGGTCCTGCGAACCAGTCCAGCCACCCGAGCCGTCACCACCAGCACCAGCGCCGCCAAGACCACCAGCGCCACTCAGGTACTGACCACCACCGGAGCCACCCTGATACTGACCATCGCCACCGGAGCCACCCTGGTACTGCCCCGAACCCTCACCACCAGAGCCAGCCCGGTACTGACCTTCACCACCGGTGACCTGCCCATCGAGCGACCTCATCTGCCGCTCGAAATCCTTCTGCACCGCAGCCATCTGCTCGTTGTACGACCGCTGCAGATCCTCCCGCCGCTGAGCCACCTCCTGATGTTGACCGCGGTGATCCTGCGAACCAGCCGAGCCGTCGACACCGCCGGTACCAGCAGAGCCACTCCGATACTCACCGGAGCCTGGCTGATACTCACCACCACCACCAGAGCCAGCCTGATACCCAGCGCCAGCCCGATACTGACCGCCACCATCGGTGACTTGCTCATCAAGCGACTTCATCTGCCGCTCGAAGTCCCTCTGTACTGCAGCCATCCGCTCGTTGTACGACTGCTGCAGATCCTCCCGCCGCTGAGCCACCTCCCGCTGCTGCTCCTGCTGCTGGCCGCGCTGGTCGTGCGAACCAGACGAACCACCCGAGCCGTCGACACCACCGGTGCCGGCAGAGCCACTCCGATACTGACCATCACCACCGGAGCCAGCCTGATACCCAGCACCAGCCTGGTACTCACCCCGACCAGCACCAGCGGAACCAGCCTGGTACTGACCGTCACCACCGCCCACCGGCCCATCACCAAGCCGCGCCAACTCCTGGTTGAGCTTCTCCCTCGCAGCAGTCACCTGAGCGTCGTACAACTCCTGCGCCCGCTGCCGAGCCACTTGCTGGTCCTGCGAACCAGCCGAACCACCCGAGCCCTCGCCACCACCACTACCACCAGTCTCACCCTGGTACTGGTACCGATCGCCGCTATCGGTTCCGGTTCCACCCTGGTACTGGCCGTTACCACCGTTGAACTGCCCACCACCGAGCCGCGCCAACTCCTGCTCGAAGTCCTTCTGCAACTCCTTTCGTTGGTCGGTCACCTTTTGCTCGTACTTCGCTTGCTGCTCTTCGGTCGGACCTGAACCGTCCGCCACTTGCTCGTCGAACTCCCGCTGCAGGTCCCCAAGCTGCTTGTCCTGCGCCTCGCGCAGCTTCTCCAACTCCTTCGTCTGCGCCTCGCGCACGTCCTTCAGCTGTTGCTCGTACTTCGCTTGCTGCTCTTGTAATTGCTGCTCGTAGGTCGTGTCGATCTTCTGCTGTTCGTCCGCCGAGACCGACGTGTCCGCCAACTGCTTGTCAAATGCGTCCCGGAGATCCTGCAACTGCTTCTTCTGTGTCGCTTGCAGCTGTTGCACCTGCTCGTCGTGCGCCGCTTGCAGCTCCTTCACTTGATCCTTGGCTTGGCGGTCCGACGAGTCGTCGGAGACGACATCGCCGATGTTGTCCACGATGTTGCGGGGGTTCGACGGCTGCTGCTGGGACGGATTGAAGGGGGGCGTCTGGACGGGGTTCTGGGGGGCGTTGGGGTTGACCGGTGGCGTGGGCGACTCGTTGGGAAGCGACTCGCGCACGGAGTTCCCGTCGAACCGGGACCTGTCCTGGTGGACATAGCCACCGGCCGGGACGTCATCTCGACCGAAGGTGGGAAGCCGCTCGTCGTTCGCGGCAATCTGATCGGGTCGCCACGGGGCGCTCTCGCCGAACGTGACCGATCCGTCGAATGGGTCGCTCGTATCGCTGCGCTGACTGTCCTCAGCGCCGGTGCTGCCACCACTGGGATTCCTGGACGGGGTGGTACCCGGGTCGGTGTGGTCGGATGTCGTACCGTCGGGCTGGGTGCCACCCTCTGGGGGCGTGCCCTGCGGTGACCGGCCGCTGCCGAACGAGTTCTCCGACCCCCCGAGCAACCCGAACGACTCGGTGCCATTGGCGTCTTTCGGGTTGTAGGCCACGAGCTGGCCCAGGTTGGACGGCATCTGGTCGGACCACGACCGTTCCATCGGGCCGGTGTCGATCGAGTTCACCGCGTCCATCAGCGCCATCAGCTTCGAGGCGACGTTGACGATGCTCGCGGTGGTGATCGCCACCGTCATCGCCGCGATGCCGTCGGCGATACTCTTCGCGCCCCATGGCCACCAGGGCACGGTCATCTCCGCCGCCATCTCAGCGGGGGTGTGGGAGCCGTTCACCCATCCAACCATGAGTTCCACCGCGTCGACCAGCTCGCGGGTGGCCTGGACGACGTTCTCGATCCCGCCGGTGTGCACGCCGAACGCGTCGAGCACCTCGGTGAAGACCGTGTTGAGTACCACGCTGTCAGACCCGTCTGGCCAGCATTCGCGGATGAGGGTGTTGATGTGCCCCATTTCGCCCTGGTGACCCAGGAACTGCTGGGCACACCAGAGGACGAAATCCCCCCACGACATGCTGAGTCCGGTATCAACCGTCAGCGTCAGGTACTGTAGTACCTCGGTGTACTGATTGGTACACAGATTGATGGTGGGCGTGAACATCTTGGCCGCGCCAAGCGCAGATTCCAGGAAATCCGAGTTCGACGTGTCCCACAATTCGGCGGACCTATCGGACATGATGTCACCCTTCGCGTCAGCCGCGATCGTGCGGCGATGTCGTTTCAGCCGAGAGCCCGGCTACGTGATCCCGCCTAGACGACCGTGTAGATCGGGACCTCGCCGTCCCGATTGGCTTCCTGCTGGCGCCGGATATTGTCAGCGGCAGAGTCACCGGCGTCCTGCCAGCTCTGCGCTGCGCGCTCCGCGTGCTCGGCCAGGGCGACGAACTTCGCGTGTCCATTTCGGGCGTCAGCCACCAGTTCGTTGACCGCGTTCTGCATGACCGGCACGCACTGCTTCGCCATGGGCGACACCCCGCCTTCGGGGAACCTCGCGCTCTCGCACCTGTCGACGATCTCGCTGAAGCGCTGCGCGACCTCCCGCGCCGCAGCGGCCAGTCGACGCAGCTGAGGGATCGTCACCGTGGTCTGGCCACCCCCGGTGTCGACCAGCGTCGGGCTCGTGCTCGCGACCAGCTGGTGTGTCAGAAGCCCCTGGCCCGGCGTCTGGGACACCGACAGATAAAGGCTGTTGGGATCGTGTCGCTCCTTGATGTCGGCTTCAATCTCGTCGTGTTGCTCCATGTCGCCCTGCGTGCGCTCGACCGGATCGCGGTCGTCATCGTCGTCGTTCTCCTCGAAATCGTCTGCCAATCGATCGTATTCTTTCGACATGTCCGCCCAATATGCCTCTTGACGGCTCGTCATCATCGCCTCCCGCGGATACGTCGAATCGGTCACAACCTCACCGCCACGCTAGTCAGGCGGTCGCGACGGGGCGGCGCATCAACTGCCGAGTGCGCGCGGGCAAAATTGCCGACCGTCGCGCGTCTCGCCGTCCCCGACGCCGACACCACGCCGTCCCCCTCCGGTTCGGCCACCGGCTCGGTGCCCAGCACCGGGCCGCGCGGCATCAGCGCGAGCACCCGGGACGGCAGCGTCACCGGCTTCGCAGCGCCGAGGCCGAGCCGGCCGGCGATGCTCGGCTCGGCCAGTGGATACAGCACGCCGTCGTCGGTGACAAGGCTCACCGACGACGAACCCGAAGCCCCTTCCAGGCCCGCCCGCACCAGCACGCCGGTCCCGGGTGCCACGCTCACGGCATCCGCAGCCGGCGTGGCGCCGGTTTCCTCCGGCTGGTCACCGGAGACGCCGCCCGGACGCTGCGCTCGAGCCGACTTCGGCACCTGCAGCCCCGGCAGCGCGCGGACCCGGGCCGGCTCCGACGACCCCGACGCGGGAGCGGTCGTGGCGCACATGGCCACCTCGCGCTCCGGCAGCGCCGCCAGCGTCGGCACCCGCGGTGGGAGGGAGCCGCCCGGCGCCTCGGTGCCCGACATCCGCAGGCCGGTGGCGTCGGCGGCCGACAGCGGCAGCACCTCGGCCTGGCGTGGACGCAGCCCCGACCGCGGGTTGCCTACCAAGAGCTGGGCGGCGGTCTCGCCCACGACGGTCAGGCCGCGCACGGTCACGACCACCAGCTCGCTGCCGCCACCCACCTGAGCGATCTCGTAGACCTCGCCCACCCGCACCGGCCGGCCGGCTGCCCTCCCCACCGCGCGCCCGGCCCCCTCGACGGTGAGGAACCGGAGGTCCGGGCCGGCCGGCAGGGCGTTGAGCCAGGCAGGCGGCACCGGCACGGGTGTCGCCGCGTCCATGCCGAGGGCGGTGAGCACCGCGGTCTCGCGCACCGCGTGCCGCCGGCCGCCGACCACGAGGTGGCGCTGGTCGCGGCCGGCGACCTCGACGAGCACCGCGCCATCGGCATCCAATGGCGGCGTCGATGGCTCCATGGCAACCTGGACGACCAGCTCGGGGGACTCGTCGCGGCCCTGCTCCAGGACCGACCTCGAGCACACCGTCCACGGCGTCGCCCGCAGGCCCGACCGAGGCGGCAGCGAGTCCGGTGCCGCCGGGATGCCGATGCGTGGCCCGCGCGG
>JBOFLR010000163.1:0-16703 GCA_051657965.1 Dermatophilaceae bacterium | reverse complement strand
GGTGGCGATGCTCTGGGCGCTGCAGCGTCGGCTGGTCTTCTTCCCCGATGCCGCGCCGGTCCCTCCGGCCGCCGACGTCATCCCCGGCGCCCGCGACGTCACGCTCCGCACGGCAGACGGCCTTGAGCTGGGCGCCTGGTTCGTCCCGGCGAGCGGGCGGGACACCGGGACAGCGGTGCTGGTCGCTCCCGGCAACGCCGGCAACCGGGCCGGCCGGGCCGAGCTCGCCGAGGAGCTGAGCAGTCGCGGCCTGGCCGTGCTGCTCATGGACTACCGGGGCTACGGCGGCAACTCCGGCAGTCCCAGCGAGAAGGGTCTCGCCGCCGACGCCGACGCTGCCGTGGTAGCCCTGCGCGAGCTGGGCTACCCACCGGAGCGGACCCTGTACTTCGGTGAGTCGCTCGGCACGGGCGTCGCCGCCGCACTGCAGGCCCGGCATCCGCCCGCCGGGGTCGTCCTGCGCTCTCCCTTTCCCGAGCTCGCCGACGTCGGCTCCCATCACTGTCCGTGGCTGCCGGTGCGCGCGTTGCTGCGCGACCGTTTCCCCGTCGCCGAGCAGCTCGCGAACACCCAGGTGCCGGTCACCGTGATCTACGGCGACCGCGACTCCGTCGTCCCCGCAGCGCTCAGCGCTCGCGTCGCCGACAGCGCTCCATCCCTGGCCGAGCGGGTGGTCGTCGCCGGGGCCGACCACAACGACCCGGTCATGTTCGGCGCTCGCGTCGCCGACGCGGTCGCGCGGTTGGCGCACGGCGCGGACTGACCCGGACGGCCCGGCACGACGATCGAGCGGCTACGTCGGTGCACTACCGCGCGTCCACTGGGCCCGTGATGGCATGGCGTCAGACGACTCGAAGGCTACGGCCGCTGTACAGGAAGGGCCACGCCTCATCCGGCTCGCGGGCGCCTGTGAGGTTCGCGATCTCCGTCTCGTTCAGCCCCGCCTCCAGCATGCGTGTGCCGATGGACGCAGCAAGGCGAGGTGTCTCCGGCGGGAGTGCCTCGCTGGCCGGTTCCTTGGTCCGCCAGCCGCGCGCGTTCATGGCCTTATAGAAACGCGCTCGCTCGTCCTTGGTCACGCGCCCGAGACGATGGGCGCGCTCGATCAGCGCCTGCATCGACACCCCGTACTCGCGCTTCAGCTCCACCAGCTTGCCTATCGTGAGGTTGCGCAGCGACGGCTTGATGACGTGCTCCGGCATCAGGAACTCGGCCGCGAAGTCGTTCGCCTGCTGCTCGACGTCGACGTCTACCCACGTGCTGTGCAGCACCAGATGTCCCAGTTCGTGGGCCAGGGTCCATCGCTTGCGGTCGGTCGGCAGCTGCGAGTTGAGCAGAACCACCGGGTAGTCGCCGGCCCACTGCGACAGCCCGTCGATCCTGCGCGATGCGAGGTCGGGTTCGGCGACCAGGACCCCGGCACTCTCGACCCAGGCGGTCAGGTTCCGGACGGCCCCCACCGGCATCCGCCACTGCGCACGGACGAGACGGGCGGCATCCGCCGGGGTGGTCTCGAGCGGATCGAAGGTGGGCACCTGGTTGTCGGCCTGGATGGACATCCGCTCGAGAAGGAAGGAGCTGCGCATGCGCAGGAGGTTCAGCTTGGCCTCGGCCAGCTTCCACTCGGACGCCTTCGTGGTGCGTTGGCGTCGCATGTGCGCGTCCGCAGCCAGCGCCCCCTGCATGCGAAACGCGTGCTGCAGGAAGGGAACGGTGACGGCGAGTTCACGACTGAGCCGCTCGAGTGCCTCGGTGTCCGGTGACCGAAGGTCGTTCTCGTAGCGGGACAGCTCGGCCTGAGTCCGCCCGACCGCTTCGGCGAGCTCGACCTGGGTGAGCCCCTTCGCTCGACGAGCGGCGAGGATGACGTCCCCGACCGTGTTCACGGACCCGCCTCCTCCGTGCCACCGGGAGCCTCGATGATCTGGGACAGGTCGACGTCGGGAAGGTTGGGGTCGACGTTCCGCCACGTGATCGCGGCGGTCCCTCCGGCGCCGCGTTCCAGGCGCACCCCCCAGATCGGCCGGCGAATACCCTCCCGGAAGCTGAGGATCGGGTCCCGGACCTCACGGAGCTCGGCATCCCACAGATACCCCAGAGCCAGGCTGACGGTCTCCAGGCCCGGGAGCACGGCCTCGGAAGACCAGAACTTGACAGCCCCTCGAGTCGGGTATGTGCTGATGTGCTCGCCGAGGTGGTGGCGCTTGAGCCGGATCTCATAGCGGCCGACCTGAAGCTGCCGAACCGGCTCTCGGTCGACCGTGCTCACCGACTCGTGGTCATCGACCCGCGCGACGAGGTTCGCCCAGAGGCGCTCGTGGATGAAGTTCGCGGTGAACCGCGAGGTGAACAGGGGGAACCACTCGGCCCTCCACTGACGGAAGTCGGCGAGGTCCTGCTTCGCGTCGTCGAGTGAGTCGACGTAGTCGGAGACGAACTCGTCACCGAGATCCCTCAGGACATCGTCAGGGGAAGGTGAATTCATGCCAGAAAATATACCGCTGCCCGCCCGCGTTGGCGTGACCGCCGAGCCGGTCAGCGGGTCGAGGTGATGAGGTCGTGGACGAGGGCGGCGACCCGGCGCTCGCGCGTGGTCGCCGTGCGCGCGGACTCGACGGTGTAGACCTTCCGGCGCCGGTCTGCCGGGGTGAGCGCCTCCCAGGCGTCGCGCACGCCGCCGGCGTCGATGGCGGCCTCGACGTCGGCAGGCACGTGTACCGCGTCAGGGTCCTCGGGCGCGAGCAGGCACGACACCGGCTCACCGGGCTCGGCTCGGATGCGGCGCAGCAGGCTCGCCCCGGCGTACATGAACGGGTGGGGGAACTCGCTGGCGCGGTTGATCGCGAGGTTGACCCACTCGCCCTCGATCGTGCCGGACACTCGCCGCGTGCCGCGTGATCGGGCGTCCTCGGCCAGCCCGTCGGGCACCCACAGCACCGTGTAGGCCGACCGGCCCCACTGCACCGACTCGACGACGGCCTCGAACGCCCAGCGACCGTCGCGGCCGCGACGCGCACCGGGCGAAGTCATCATCGGGGGGTGCACGGGGAGCGGAGCCCCCTGTGGGTCGTTCGGGGGGTGCACGGGGGGCGGAGCCCCCTGTGGGTCGTCACCCGGTCTGCTGCGACGAGTTCACTTGTCCCGCATCGCTTTTGGTCGCCAAGTAATCGGTGAGGCGGCGGTCGGCATCCGCACCGAAGAGGATCTCGGCGACCTCGCGCAGGCCCGCCGAGCCGACGATGTCCTCGTCGCGCACGACGAGGTCGATCTTGCTGCGGCGGCGCATGAAGTCGTCGAGGGTGACCACCAGCTCGGCCTCGGCGGCGGTGTACAGCTCGGCGCGCAGATAGTCGGCCGAGCCCATGATGTCCTCGCCCATGCGCGGGTCGGAGCGGATCATCTCGAGCAGGTCGAACGCCCGCCGGCCGTAGCGGCGCCAGAGCCGGTCGGTGAGCGGCTCGATGCCCGGCTTGGTGCGCAGCGCGTCGAGCTTCATCAGCCGGGCCTGCCGGTAGAACTCGGCGCGGGTCGCCGGGGCGGGCTCGCCGTACCAGTTCCCGAGGTCCTTCTCGAGGGGGATGCCGAGCGCCTGCACCTCGGCCGCGACCTCCTCGCCGACGTTGAGACAGTCGGTGAGCTTGCCGCCGAATACCGTCACCACCGCCTGGTGGTGGTCGCGCTCGATCTCGTGTTTGCGGGAGAGCTTCGTCCAGTCCTCGTCGGTGTGGTCCGAGCCTTCGCGGCGCACGACCAGCGGGCGCACGCCGCAGCGCTCGGCGATGACGTCGCCACGGGTGAGCGGCTGCAGCAGGTCGAGGCGCGCGTTGATCTGCTCCAGCAGGAAGTCGCGGTCGTCATCCGTGACCTCGGTGTGCGGCGTCGTGACCCGGGTGTCGGTGGTGCCGATGACCGATCGGTGACCCATCGGGATGACGTAGAACAACCGCTGGGTGTCGTCGAAGAACGCGAGCACCCGGTCGTGCTGGGTCGTGGTCAGGCGCGGGACCACGAGGTGGATGCCCTTGGAGTAGACGATGCGGTGGGCGGTGGTGAGACCCCACTGCTGGTTGAGGTCGTCGACGAACGGGCCGCCGGCGTTGACGAGCACCCTTGCCGCTGTGGTGAACTCGCGTCCGGTGTCGGTGTCGCGCAGCTGGGCGACCCAGCGGTCGCCGATGCGCTCGGCCGAGATCAGCTCGACGTAGTTGGCGACGGCCGCCCCGGCCTCGATGGCGGAACGCACGAACGAGAACACGAAGCGGGCGTCGTTGTCGACGAGGTAGGCGTCCTGGTACTGGATGCCGCCCTTGAGGTGCGTCGTGTCGATGACCGGTTCCTCGCGCTCCAGCCCCTCGGCGCTGAACACGCGCGGGCGGCCGGTGCCGAACTGGCCGATGCCCCAGTAGGCGGCGGCGCCGAGCCCGGCGAACCACGGCGGGTAGGGGCCGTTCTCGGCGAGCGCCGCGAGGAAGCCGATCTCCTTGATGTTGTCGGGGTAGGCCTTCATCAGCCGGTTACGGCTACGGCAGAGGCCGAACACGAGCGGCAGCTCGTAGTGCTCGAGGTACTTGAAGCCGCCCCACACGAGGTTAGACGACTCCTGGCTGGTGAACGCACCGAAGTCGCCGCGGTCGATGAGGGCGACCGATGCGCCCCGGCCGGCGAGGGCCGCCGCCGTGACCGCGCCGTTGATGCCGGCGCCGACGACGAGCACGTCGACGAGGCCGCCGTCGATGCGGGACAGGTTGGCCGAGCGAAGGCTCACCCGCACAGCATCTCAGACCCGCCGATCACCTGCGGGGCCTGCCCGGCTGTCGGGTGCCGAGCGTTCGTGAGGACGGGCCGGGCCCCTGGGCTGGAGCCTCAGCGGTGTCGCGGTGCCGACCGACAGGACATCGGATGACGAGCGCGACCGGCCGAGGCCGACGGTGCAGGTCGCACCCGTGCTCATGCCGTACGACGCGCCCACTGCCTGTCGCTTCGCCGGTCGTCATCCGGACGGGCGAGGCGCGCCGGTCGTCATCCGGACGGGCGAGGCGCGCCGGTCGTCATCCGGACGGGCGAGGCGCGCCGAGGGTGTCGTAGTCGCGGCCCTCCGCCTCGGCCTTGGCTCGCCCGGCGGCGAGCTGGAACGGTGAGATGCCGCCGTCGTCCCAGGGCCCCCGACTGCCGGCCGCGACGGCCCGCGCGTCCTTGGCCGGGATGCCGAGCTCGCGCCGCAGCACCTCGACCGGTCGGTCGGCGAGGTCGAACCAGTCGAGCGCGAGGAAGTCGTTGCTCCCGGTGGTGAGCGCGCCGCGCCGCAGCGCGTCGCCGAGCCGTTCCGGCATCCCACGGGCATTGAGGTGACCAGGGTCGGCCACGAACAGGCCGAGGCCGGTGTCGACGAGCCCGGTCTCGAACAGCGACACCACCATGGCGAGCAGGCTGAATGCACGGGGATCGTCGTTGGCGCGGGCGATGTACCCGAACACCTCGACCTCGTTCTCGACGGTGGTGCCGTAGTCGGCGACCACGTGCACCCAGTCGTGCTGCGCGAGCAGCGGCGGCGCGCTGCCCGGCCGGCCCGGTACGACGAAGCCGCGGGTGAGGTAGAAGTCGTGCACGCCACGGCCGACCGTGCCCGGTGGCAGCTGGCCGAGCGACTCCCACCGAGCGGCCAGCGCCGGGTCGTTCTCCGACGGCGCCCACACACTGCCGTGGTCGGCATCCACGAGCGGCGACGGCGGGCCGGCCTCAGCGGAGCCGACGGGACTACTGAGGCCGCTGGAGCTGCCGAGGCCGCGAGACCCGCCGGAACTGTCGGGGCCGCCCGAGTCGTCTGGGCCGGCCGGGCCGCCGAGGTGGCCGAGTCGGTCGAAGTCACGCACGGCGAGGTCCCAGCCGCCGTCGGCGAAGCCGGCGGTGATCTCGAGCAGCTGCCCGTCCAGGCTCAACTCCTCCAGGTAGCCGGCGATCCGGGCCATCGCGGCGTCATCCGGCGGCCGGCGGACCAGCGCGCCGAGCATCATCACCTGGCAGACGCGTTCACGAAACGCCCGGTTGCGCCGCGCCATCCGCTCGCCGAACCCGGCGGCGTCGAGCGGTTCCGGCGGCGGCAGCTCGTCGACCCCGGTGAGTGACCGGGTCACCGCCCGCAGCAGCAGCTCCTGGAGCGGTGACAGGCCGGATGACGACCCACGGGGGGCTTCGCCCCCCGTGCTCCCCCCGAACGACGACCCGCCCACCGCGGTGACGAGCGCCCGCCAGATGGTCTCCACCTCGCCGGCGTCGGGTGGCGTCAGCAGCGTGTCGGTAGAAGCGGGGAGGGGCACGGGCACGACGCCAAGCTGACCGGCCGGCGGCGCGCCTGTCAACCGCCGTGAGTACCGGCCGGCTGCGCGGACCGGTCGGTGGTGGGTCCCGGATCGCGCGGGTCGCCTCGACGCCGCTAGTGACGTTCGAGGGTGGATCACAACGTGCGAGGTCGTCGAACATCCACTGCGGCTGTCGGCCGGCAGCCGCGTTCGTCATCGTCATCCGATCGAGGAGTACGCCGTGAACCGCCAGGGAGCCATCGAGCGACGTCTGTCCGGACATCACCATCGACGGCGATGGGGGGTCGCTCTTGCCGCAACGGCCGTGGCGTCGGCGCTCGTCATGGCGGCGCCGTCGGCGACCGCACGTCCGATACCAGGCGACACCCTGCAGACGTCCCCCCAGGCGGCATCCTCGTACGCTGCGGCGCCGACCGCGCCGACCGCGACCGACGAACAGCTGCAGGAGATCGCCGGTGACATGCAGGGCAAGCACGAGGCGCTGACTCACGGCACGGAGGAGCTGGGCTGGCCCGACGGTCCTGATTTCCAGCACCACGCGCAGCCGCCGTCGGACTGGGCCGCGGTCACTCCCTGGGGTCAGGTGTACGAGACCCGCGAAGGGAACCCGGCCACGAACACCTGGGTGCACCTCAAGGACATCGGGGCCTGGTACCTGAGCAAGAAGGACGGCCAGTGGCACCCGTGGATCGACTCCCCCGAGGTGACCGGGTCGTTCTACCGCGAGGACTATGCCGACGACGACCACATCGACGATCCGAAGCGGATCCGTGACGAGGCCGAGGGTGGCTCCGCCGTACGACCCGGCGACGGACGCAACTTCCATTTCTGGGGCGACCCGTACCGGGCGTCGATGGACCCGGGCGACATCGCCGGGATCTGGACCCGGTTCCGGGCCCGGCTGGTGACCGCGGACAGCGCCAAGCCGGACGACCGCCACCTCGCGCAGTTCACCGCGTGTGCGGGAGGAGACTTCTGGCGCTCCCTCACCGCGAGCTGGGCCGCGGACTGGAGCAACAACGGCGGCTTCGGCATGGGTAAGTGCAAGCTGGTGACCAAGGACTGGCGCACCTTCAACCTCACCACCCTGACCCTGGAAGAACTCCGGAAGAACCCGCCGCCCGTGAACGAGTGAAGCTACGCCCGGATGACGACCGGCCGGTCGTCATCCGGGATGGCTTCTCGTCGCGGTCCTTCAGACGGCGAGGGTCAGTAGCGGGTGCTGGTCACCGGGCCTCCGAACTCGATGCCGGTGTCGACCACGCGCACGAGAGGTCGACCGTCCGGCATCCGCCGGTCGACGAGACGGCGCACCTCGGCCACCGACTGCACCGGCAGCAGTGCAGCGAGGGCCTTGCCCAGCTCGGCGTCGCGGTCCTGGTCCGCGGTGTAGGCGGGGACCACGTCGTAGACGTGCCAGGTCACGGCGCCGGCGGCGTTCGACCGGCGATCCGGGCGGGTGAGCACGTGGTCGTGGAAGTCGGCGACGTCGCGGCCGTTCTGTGCGTGGTCGCAGAAGTTGCACAGTGGCCGTGCGGTCCACTCGGGCCAGCCGTCCGGGTACCGGACCTGGTACAGGGGGTAGACGGGAGCCTTCGCGACCGGCGCACCCGGCTGGTAGACGACCAGACGGCCGCCCAGGTAGCCGGGCTGGAAGCGTTCCGAGCCGTGGTCGACGGCAGACGGCTCGGACGGCGGCTGGCCGGTGCCGTGTCCGCCGCCACCACGGCTGTCGGCGCGCGGGCCGCCCGGACCGTGGTCCCGCCCGTGGTGGGACGGGGCCCGGTCGCCCTCTACCGACGAGACGGTGCGCAGGGCCGCCGGCAGTTCGGCCGTCGAGCCGGCGGAGGCGGCCCATGCCGCTCCCGGGACGCTCATGACGACGAGGGCGACGACACCGGCGACGGCGCGTCGGCGACTGAGGTTCATGGGTGACTCCGTTCGTGGGCTGGTCGATCTCCGGGAGCCGGTCGCCGGTCGCGACGACGTGGGCTCGTCACGACGACGCTAGGAGCACTGGCCGCCGGCTACCTAGGGCGAACACCCCAAGCGATCCCCGGTTCTCCTCGTTCCCGCGCCGTCTCGCCTCCGGTGGGGGCCGACAGCCCGGGCTCAGCCGTGCGGGTCCTCGTGAAGGCTCACCAGTCCGGCCCGGAGCGCGGCGATCGTCGCGGCCGCGCGACTGCGCACACCGAGGCGTCCGTACACGTTCTGCACGTGGTTGTCGACGGTCTTGGTCGCCACGCCGAGCCGGGCCGCGATCTGGGCGTTCGTCATACCCTCGACCAGCAGGCCGAGCACCTCGGTCTCACGTGGGGTCACCCCACCCGGCCGGAGGTCGGCCAACGCGGGCAGCGGCTGGTCTGCGGCCTCCAGGACGGCCGCCGTGGCGGCATGGTCGAGGGCGCCGTCCCGAGCGGCCTGCTGCAGTCGTGCCGCGGCATCCGGCGCTGCGAGCGCTGGCTTGAGCGGACGGGTGAGGCGCATCGACGCCCACGCATCGGCCGCGCCGAGCAGCCGTGCCACCGGCGGCAGCGCGTCATGGCGCAGCTGGCGGTGGTAGCCGGTGCCGTCGAGGTGCTCGTGATGGGTGGACGCGACCGCCCCGATGTCGCGCAGCGCGGCGACCGGCTCGAGTACCTGACCGGTGTAGTAGGGATGCAGCTCCGCCTGGGCGCGCTCGATCGGCCCCAACCGTCCGTCCCTCTCCCACACCGTGTTCGGGACGGCGATCCGGCCGACGTCGTGGACGAGCGCGGCTCGACGGGCGAACTCCGCGCGGTCGGCGGGCAGGCCCAGCAGCACCGCTGCGCGAGCGACCACGTCGGCGACGAGGTGCGAGTGCCCGGCGAGATGGGGGACCTTGACGTCCACCATCTCCGCCAGCGCGGTGGTCACCTGGTCGAGGTGCGACGACGGTAGTGGTGCGCGGACGACGGGTTCCTGGTCGAGCGCCCACGCCCACAGATCGTCGGGATGCTCGGGCAAATTCTCGAGCCAGCCGTGGATCTCGGTCGACGCCATGGCGGCGAGGCCGCGGTCGTAGGCCCGCCCAGCACGCGCCGCGAGCTGCTCGCGCGCGTGCTCGGCGCCGAGGTGGTGGGTGAGGATCTCGATGTCCCCGGCCAGCACCGCGAGCTTGGCCGGCAGCGTCACCGCGTCGCCGCCCAGGCCGTGGGGCAGCCCGGTGCCGTCGTGACGTTCGAAGACCTGGCCGAGCGAGTCGACGACGAGGTCGGGCAGGCCGAGACGTCGCGCGAGCAGCTGCGCGACCTCGCAGTGCTCGTCGGCCGCGGCGGTCATCTCTGTCGGTGTCGGTCCGGCACGGTCGGTCGTCGGCCGGCTTCCCGGACCGGTGTGGTGCGGTTCGAGCTGCAGCGCCGCGCGGCCAGCCACGTCGTTGCCGAGGAACCGCGAGAACTCGTGCGCGTTGGCGGTGCACCCGGACCACCGCAGCAGCGTCGTGTAGAACGCCGCGTCGCGAGTGCCGATATCCGCACCTGCGGCGGACCCTAGACGCACGGCGAGCACCGCGGCACGCAGGCCGTGAGCGATGGGTTGGCCCATCGCCAGGTCGCCGGCGTTGGCGAGGGCCGCAGCCACCTCGACGAGGCGGACGGATGACGATGCGCTGCCGCTCACGCGAGCCAACCGTAGCGACCTGCCGTCGGGTGGGCTCGTCGTGCGGTGGTCACGGAGAGTGGATGCCGCGGGAGAGAGACCCGGTCCGGGCTTGGGTGTCCTGGCCCGACGTGGGAGCCCCGGTCGTCGTCATCGATCGTCCGGGCTCGTCAGGTTGTCGAGGCAGCGCCGGAGCGTGGCATCGAGCTCCGCCTGCCGGCGCGGCGTCAGGCCCCGGACCAGTCGCGCCTCGACCGCTCCGACAGCGACGCATGCCGGCCCGAGGGCGCGCCGTCCTCGTGGGGTCAGCGACATCGGCTGAGCCCGGCCGCGGCCATCCGGATCGACCCAGCGCTCTCTCGCCGAGGCGAGCAGGCGTCATCCGGGCTGACGGTCGCCCTGGTGGGACGTGGGTGGCGGAGCGTCGACCCTCCGCCATCGTTCGATCCGCGAGCACGGTGTCGGGTCGGCGACCTCACCGATCGTTCACGTAGGGTCGCCCGTTCGACGATCGTGAGCCCGACGTCTCCCGAATAGCACCGTTCGTGCACTTCTGGCCGGCAGCCGTAGTCGCTGACCCGCTCGACGTCAGGAAAGACACCGATCGGTGATGTTACTGTGCTGCGGTCGGCCAGAGTCCGAACTCGTCGGGCCGGGCCTCGCCGATCGGTGACCTGAGAGGTGGACCAGTGACCACGTCCGACGCAGCGAGCCTGGGTGGCGCGATCCGGAAGCGACGTCGCGACCTCGGCCTGACCCAGGCCGAGGTCGCCGATCTCGGCACGGTCTCGGTCAAGTTCCTCATCGACCTCGAACAGGGCAAGCCGTCGGTTCGCCTCGACAAGGTGATGGACGTCCTCGACGTGCTCGGTCTGGAGCTGCGGGTCGAGGTTCGTCGATGAGCGGAGGCGCTGCCGCCGAACGCGACGTCCGCGCCTCGGACGCCGACGTGTACAAGCAGGGGGTTCTTGCCGCACGACTGCAACGCCGGCCCGGCGAGGTCCTGTTCAGCTACGACCCCGACTACCTCACGGCGGGTCTGCCCGCGGTGGCCACGTCGCTGCCGCTCACGACAGAGCCGGTGCTCCTCCGTGCGGGAGGGGTGCCGCCGTACTTCGCCGGGCTGCTCCCCGAGGGCAGACGGCTGAGCGGCCTGCGACGAGCGGTCAAGACCTCGGCGGATGACGAGCTCGGTCTGCTTCTCGCGGTCGGACGAGACCCGGTCGGAGACGTCCAGGTCGTCCCTTCCGGTGAGCGGCCCGAGGTCGGTGACCCGCTGATCACGGTGGAGCGCGACTTCTCCGAGGTGAGCTTCGGCGACATCCTCGCCGACGCCGGCGTGGTCGACCCGACGGCGCTGGCCGGGGTGCAGGACAAGGCGTCGGCGCGGATGATGTCGGTGCCGGTCGGGATGGGGTCGGGCCGGTTCGTCCTCAAGGTGGACCCACCGGAGTACCCGCACGTGGTGGCGAACGAGGCGTACTTCATCGGCGTGGCGTCTCGCGGCGGCATCCCGACGGTGCGCGCTCGAACGGTTCGCGACCGCACGGGGCGGCCGGGACTGCTCGTCGACCGTTTCGACCGGGTCGCCGGGCCGGATGGCGGCGTCGACTCCCTCGCCGTGGAGGACGGTACCCAGGTGCTCGGGCTGTACCCGGCGGACAAGTACCGCGTCACCTCCGAGGAGCTCCTCGGAGGCTTGGCGCACCGGTGTGCCGCGCGGCCGATCGCGCTGCGCGACATGTTCCGCCAGGTGGTGTTCGCATGGGTGACCGGCAACGGTGACGTCCACGCCAAGAACGTGTCGATCCTGTCGAGCCCGACCGGGGAGTGGCGGATCGCGCCCGCATACGACCTGCCCTCGACCCTTCCGTACCGCGACCACACCATGGCACTGAGCGTCGGGGGCCGGCGCGAGGGGCTGTCGCGTCGGTCGCTCCTCGCGTTCGCGGAGTCGGTCGGTCTGACCCAGCGCGCGGCGCGGCGGACGCTGGACGACGTGCTCATGGCGACCGAGGGGGTTGTCGGCGACATCGAGGACGGCGTCGTGCCGTTCCCGGGGCAGGTGCTCCGGACGTGGGCCCGTGGGCTGCGCAACCGCCGGAAGAGCGTCATGGCGTAGCACCGGGCGCGTTCGTCATCGAGGCCGCCGAGGTGATGGCAGAGGCCGGTAGCTCCTCGTGGCGGTGGGCGGGCGTCATCCGGACTGATGGTCACGCTGCCGGGGTAGGGCAAGGGGATGCAGACGTTCCTCCCCTACCCCGATCCGCGAGCGAGCGCGGCGGTTCTCGACGACCGGCGGCTCGGAAAGCAGCGGGTCGAGACCTTCCAGGTGCTGCGGGCACTGACCTGGCCGACCTACGCGTGGAAGAACCATCCGGCGGTGCGTATGTGGCGGGGGTTCGTGCCGGGTCTGGTCGCCTACGGGCTGGCGTGCGTCGACGAGTGGCGGGCGCGTGGGCGCGCCGACGCGACCCGAACCGCTCTGCTGGAGTTCACCGCCGGCACCGAGCCCGAGTGGAACGCGTTGCACGACGCCGGTGAGCTGCCGCCCTGGGTCGGCGACGAGGTGCTGCACCTGTCGCACCGGTCGGCGCTGGTGCGCAAGGACCCCGAGCACTACCGCCCGCACTTCGGCGACGTCCCCGACGACCTGCCCTACGTCTGGCCCGACGCGGCGTTCCCGCGCTGGCCGGTACGTCGTGGCGTCGACTCGCCGCTCACGGTGCAGGAGGCGGGTGGGCTGCTCGGGCTGGCCGAGGTCGCCCCGGCGCAGGCCGATGTGGTCGAGCTGGTGCGGGAGGGCCGGGACGTGCGGCTCACCCCGGCCGAGGCCGACACGGCCCGGACCACCGGACTGCTCGCCGGGCTGTGCACCGCGGGCTCGACGATCTGGATGGTCGACCTGCCGCCGCTGCGACCCACCGGAGCGGCACCGGCGGCACGCGACGGGTCGGGGGTGGTGTCACGCTCGGTGGCGCGCACGCCGTCCTGCGAGGACCGGCTCGCGATGGCGCAGGAGGCCTCTGCCGCAGCGGAGTTCCGTTTCGTGCGGCGTGGACTCGCGACCCGGGAGTTGGCGGATGACGTGGGCGCCGGTCTCGTGGTCACCCCATCGGATGTCGACCCGGGCCCGTCGGTCGGCCGCCCCCGCCTCGTGCTGCCCTGAGGCAGTCCTGAAGGTGTCGGCCCCACGGGACGCCACTCGGTCGACAGCCTGGTGACGGCGAGCGATCGTCAACATGGTATTGACAATCGCAGGTGGCGGCGTCGTCGCTGAAGCATGGCGTCGATGCCGACATCCAGCACGCATGGAACTGCGCCATCCGGCTCGTGGAGTACGACTACGACGGCGAGGACCGGCTGTCGGCCATCGGGCCTGATCGCCACGGCCGGATGTTCGACGCATCCGGCTCGCGATGCGGCACATTTCCGGCGCATCCTCGCTGCCCGTCAGAACCTGGCCGCAGCGGAGGATGAGCTGCGCGACGCGGTGAGAGCGGCTCGTGAAGCCGGAGACTCCTGGGCGATCATCGGTGTCGCGTCGGACATCACCCGTCAGGCCGCACAGCAGCGCTTCCGGAGCTGACTCGTCGCGGCATGCCAGCGCGTTCCGGCTCCCCGAGCCGGCTCAGGCTGATCGCAGCGGGTGAGTCCGGTCGAGGGGCACTGTCGAGATCGTCCTCCTCGACCTCGATGTCGTGGCGTGTCTACAGGTCCATCCGGATGCCGTCGTGACTTCCCCTTACCGCGTGCGCCGTCGGGCTCGCGGCGGCGGGCGGGGTGGCGGTTGCGGCATGGCGGGTCGCTCGTCGACGCCACGAGGGGTTCTGGCGAAGTCTGAGCGTGTCTCCCAAGCGAGCCGGCGGTTTCCTCGTCGACTTCACGCCGTCGCCGATCCGGGCGACATCATGGCCGCCAGTGGAAACACCGGTCTCCACGCATGACACATGTCATGCGCACGCGGTGATATCTGCATCTGCCGACGTGTCGCGGACCAGACCACTGTGGTTTCCCACCCGGGGGATTTTCCCCCGGCAGGAAGGGGAATGATGATGAAGAGCACACCGAGACATCCGGGCCTTGCGCGTCGAAGCGGGGTCGAAACGCCATGAGGAGCATACAGAGACACGCACTCGTCGTAGGGCTGAGCGCATCACTCATGTTCGGATTGGCCGGTACGACGTCGGCCGCGGCTGACGACTCGGTCGACCAGGCGCCAACCGTGTCCAGCGTGGCGAAGAACACGAACCACGGCCTCACGACCGACCCCGTGGGTGCCGCATCCACGGGTACCGCGACCACGATCGTGTCCCCGGGCGCTCCGACCGACCTCGTCCCGGCTCCGATGCTGGAATCAAAGACGGCAGACGGGGGTTCGGTCACCCCGCTGGTCACCCAGAGCGACCTTCGGCGACTCATGACGAGCGCGTCCATCGATGTCAACTGGTGGGGCGTGCAGGTCAAGTTCAGCCGGAGCGAGACGGCCTCCATCGCGGCCGGCGCCGCCTCGTGCCGGGCTTTCATCGACAGATTGAAACTGCCAGGTGCGGCCAAGACGATCATCCGCGCTGCGTGCGATGTGCTGTGGGTAGCGGCCGCCAATATCTACGCCTCGGGAAACTGTCTCGCCTACAACTCCTACTACGTTCCGCCAGGCGGCCACCCCTGGGCTTGGGACTGCTGAGAAGGAGAGGAAGTCAGAGGCATGACCCGAACGGTTGCGCTTCTCGCCGCGCCATTCGCAGTGCTCGTCGGCGCGGCGGCGAGTATCGCGAATGATTGGCTCCCCGGCAGAGTCGGATGGCGGTCGTGGTTCTACACCGTATTTCTCGCGGCCCTGGTGGTGTACGTCACCCTCACCGCCGACGAAGCCGAGTCCATCCTCGTCGCGGCATTTGCAACCGGATTCGTCACGTCACGGTACGTGCGGTTGTTGATTCTTCGGATACGGCACCGACGGCGCCACGATTGACTCAGCTGGTCCTGCGTCGAAAGCGCCCCGTCTCGATCGTCAGAGACGGGGCGCTGGCGACGACAGCGACGCTCCTCGACTGTCCGACGACGGAGAGCCGATATCCGAGCGGCGGGAACGGCATCCGGCCACCGGGACAGAGCAGGGAGCCGAGCGCCGGACGCCACACCGGCGGGTCCACCGGCTCGGCCAAGCCCGCTGCCCGACGGCGGAGCCGCGCTACCTCGTCGAGTCCGCCCGGATCCACACTGCTGCCCGGCCGGTGCCTTGCGGCCGGGCCCGACCCTCCTGCTTGAGCCGCTCCAGCGCCAGCCGGATGGTGGCGTCGCTGACCCCGGGAAGGGCGGCCCTGACGTCGGCGATGCGAAACACCGTGGGAGCGTGCCCGGTGACGTACTCGCGAACCCGGTCCTGCTTGGT
Organism: Dermatophilaceae bacterium; assembly: GCA_051657965.1. Lineage (GTDB taxonomy): Bacteria > Actinomycetota > Actinomycetes > Actinomycetales > Dermatophilaceae > JBOFLG01. The sequence goes on along the minus strand of JBOFLR010000163.1, from coordinate 1,370 downwards.
GCCGCCCGAGCGCCCCGCCTCGGCGCCGCGCTCGAACCGGTCGTAGGCCGACGCGAGGATGCCGGCGAAGTAGCCGAGCCAGGGCCACGGGTCGTTGCTTCGCGCGTGCCAGCCGTGGGTGGACTCGAGCAGGGCACGGTAGTACCCGTCGGCGCTCTCGGCGATCAGCTGCTCGAGCGACACATACCTACCGACGGTGTAGCCGGCGTCGTCGAGCAAGGCGGTGGTCAATGCGCGCACTACGCGCCCGTTGCCGTCGAGGAACGGGTGGATGGTCAGGAGGTCGAGGACGAACAGACCGGTGAGCAGCACCGGGTGGTGCCGGCCGACGGTCAGAGCCTCCTGGTACCGGTCGACCAGCTCGACGGTGAAGTACTCGGTGCGGGCAGCGGGAACGGGGACGAAGCGGACTTCGACGGTGCCGTCGGGCGACCGGTCGACAACCAGGTTGTCGCTCGCTTTGAACTGTCCACCATGGTGCGTCGTGTGCGCGAAGAGCTCGCGGTGCAGGTGAAGCAGCAGCCCGACGTTGAGTGGTCGCCAGTCCGCGGTGAGGAGGTAGTCGAGGGCGGCCCGGTAGCCGGCGAACTCCTGCTCGCTGCGGGTACGGAGCACGCCGGCCCGGCCACGGAGGATGGCCGCCGCCCGAGCCTGGTCGGCGACGACCACCCCCTCCAGCGCGGATGACGCCGTGACGCTCGCGACTCGTGATCGGTCGGCGAGCTGGACCAGCAGTTCCGGGAGCTGGTGGCGGAACAGCTCCTCGCGCCCGCGACCGACCTCCACGCGGGCCAGCCTGGTCACCACGTTCGCGGGGACCTGCCCGAGGCACCGCTCGAGGTCGACGAACGACTCCATCGGCCCTCCGATCGTGATAAACGCACCAACAAGTCAGCAGTTTAGGTAGTTTAGGCCGGCCATTGGGTAGTTCGGCGTCGTCGTCGAGTTCAGGGCTGGTGGTCACCGCCGGACCTGTGCCGGCAGGCCCGCTCGACCAGCACGAGGCGATCGGTCGCCGAGTCGGAGACGACTGCTGGGGGCTCTGCTCAGATCACCAGCTGTCAGTCGCGCTGGGTGGCGTACTCCTCGACGCGAGCCATGACGGCGTCATCGGCCTTGGTCGGGTGTCCGGTGTCGAACGGTGGCTGCGGGTCGTACTCGACGGCCACCTGCGCCGCCCGCGCCGCGACCTCGTCGACGAGCAGCTCGACCAGGCGCAGCGCCATGTCGATGCCGGCCGACACCCCGGCAGCGGTGATGATGCGCTGCTCGAGATGCTGCACGTAGCGCGCCGTCACCGGCACCGCGCCGAACCGTTCCAGCACCTCGAGCGCGCCCCAGAAAGTGGTGGCGGTGAGACCGTCGAGCAG
>JBOFLR010000162.1:0-9723 GCA_051657965.1 Dermatophilaceae bacterium | reverse complement strand
TCGCACTGGCTGGAGCTGCAGGTCGACCCCACGTCGTACGCGCCGTTCGTCGGTGGCATCACGCCGGCGCTGGAGATCGTGCTCGACGAGGCGGTCGCGGTGTCGCGGATGCCGGATGCCGCCGACGTGGCCGTGGTGGTGGCCGCCTCCCGGATGCGGCATCCGCTGGAGGCCCGCACACTGGCGCGCCTCGCCGCCCGGCACGCCGGCTCGGGGCCCGGCGCGGTCGTGGGCTTCGGACTGGCCAACGACGAGCGACGCGGCGAGACCGGCGACTTCGCCGCCGCGTTCCGGATCGCCCGCCAGGCGGGCCTCGGCCTGGTGCCTCACGCCGGTGAGCTGCTCGGAGCCGGAGCGGTGGCCGAGACACTCGCCGCGATCCGGCCCGACCGGCTGGGCCATGGCGTGCGAGCGGTCGAGGACGAGCGGGTGCTGGCCGAGATCGTCTCTCGTGAGGTCGCGCTGGAGGTGTGTCCCGGCTCGAACGTCTCGCTCGGGGTGTACGACACCGCAGCCGATGTACCGCTGCGGCGGCTCGTCGACTCCGGCGCCCGGGTGGCGCTCGGTGCCGACGACCCGCTGATCTTCGGCACCCGCCTCGCCGACCAGTACGAGACGGCGAGATCGGTGCACGGCTTCACCGATGTCGAGCTGGCCGCACTGGCACGGACCTCGATCGCCGTCAGCCATGCCCCCCTGCACGTGCGGACGGCGGCCGAACGTGGGATCGACGACTGGCTTGCCTCCTGAGCGACTGGCGGGACGGAGAGCGAACTCCGGTAGCGCCGGCATGTGCGGCGCCTAGCCGACCCCGCCGGTGGTCGAGGCGATGACCGGACGACCGCGGTCGTCCACATGGCGGTCGTGGGCCGACCGGTATCCACAATCCAGCACGCACCTCACTACCGAGCTCGACGCGCGTCGTCGGCTGACGCCAGTCTTCCCGGATGGAATCGCCGCCGGTCACCTACCCCACCGCCGCGCAGCCGCTGCGCGACGTCACCGACGCCATGAAGGCAACGACCTTCGTGCTCCTCCCGTGTCCCTGCGACCTGCACGACGGTCACCCACCGGATCCACCGGAGCCCGCTCCGGGCGGCGCAGCGCTCGCGGCCCCAGCTCTCCCATCCCGCCAGGTACGCGTCGACCGGTTGGCGCGCCGTGCCGACATCGCAGGCGTCGATCGACGGCGGTCGGCATGAGAGGGAGGGAGGGCGAAGCGCGTCAGAGCGCCTCGCCGACGATGACGGGCTCGTTCACCAGCCGCACACCGAACGCGGCCTCGACTCCGTCGCGCACCTCGCGCGCGAGCGCCAGGACGTCGGACGAGGAGGCCCGGCCGCGGTTGGTGACCGCGAGCGTGTGCTTCGTCGACAGCGCGGCCGGTCCGGGCATCCCGTAGCCCTTCGCGAAACCGGCCCGCTCGATCAGCCACGCCGCGCTGGTCTTGACGGCGCCGCCGGCATCAGGGAAGCGAGGCGGCCTCCCGAGGTCTGCTCCCGGGCGCGCGCGCACCCGCCGCTCGAGCGCAGCGAACTGCACTTCGGACAGGAGCGGGTTGGTGAAGAACGAACCACAGCTCCACGTGTCGTGGTCCGGCGCGTCGAGCACCATGCCGCGGCGTCGACGCTGTGCCAGCACCGCCTGGCGCGCGTCGGCCAGCGGCACCCGGGCACCTACCGGCACGTCGAGCTGGCGCGCCAGATCGGCATAGCGCACCGGCTGGGACATCGAGCCGCGCACCACGTGGAAGGTGACGTCGAGGACGACGTGACGATCGGTGCCCTTGAGCGCCGAGTGCCGGTAGGTGAACCGGCAGTCGGCGTTGGCGATGGTCCGTACCCGCTGCTCGCGTCTGTCCCACACCCGCACCCGGGTGATCGTGTCCGCGACCTCCTGTCCGTAGGCACCGACGTTCTGGATCGGGGTGGCGCCGGTCGACCCGGGGATGCCGCTCAGCGCCTCGACACCGGACCACCCCGCCTCGACCGCGCGCGTGACGAAGTCGTCCCACGGCTCCCCCGCCGCGACCGTCACCGATGTCCCGCCATCGGCGTCGGCCGGCTCGACCGCCACCCCGCGAGTGGCGACGAGCACGACGGTGCCGTCGAACCCGTCATCCGGCAGCACGACGTTCGACCCACCGGCCAGCACGAGCAGCGGCTCGTCGGCGTCGTCGACCTCGCGCACGGCGTCGACCAGCTCGGACGTCGTCTCGGCGACCACCAGCCGCGTGGTCGGGCCGCCCACGCGCATCGTCGTGTGCCCTGCGAGGGGCTCGCCCAGCAGCTCGCGCATCAGTCGAGCCGCACCACCGCGACACAGCGGCCGAGCACCTTCTCGCCACCGCTCGTGGCCGTAAGCTCCACGGTCACCCGGCCGGACTCCTCGTCGACGGCCGTGACGACACCTGCTACCTCGATCGACGCCCCGCCGACCGGGACGACCACCGGTCTGGTGAAGCGCGTGCCGAACTCGACGACGCGGCCGGCGTCACCGGCCCAGTCGGCGACGACCGTTCCCGAGGCGCCCATGGTCCACATCCCGTGGGCGATGACGTCGGGCAGCCCCACCGAGCGCGCGAACGCCTCGTCCTGGTGGATGGGGTTCTGGTCACCGGATGCAGTGGCGTAGGCGCGGAGGGTCTCCCGCGTCACGGACACGGCGACCGGGCCGAGCGCGTCACCGACGGTGACCTCGGCGAGGCGACGGGTCGTCATCCGCCCTCACCTCCGCGCACGACGATCGTGGAGGTGCAGGTGGCGAGCGCCTCGCCGCCGACGGTGGCGAGCTCGGTGCGTGTCGTGACCATCGCGTGCCCGCCGGCAGAGCGCACCGCGTCGACGGTGACCGTGCCCAGCACGTCGTCGCCCGCGGTGAGAGGGCGGTGGTGGACGAAGCGCTGCTCGCCGTGGACGACGCGGCTGTAATCGATGCCGGCGTCGGGGTCGCTCACATAGGCCCGGTCGGCGGACTGCGCGAAGCGCACCGCCATGGTCGGCGGGGCGACGACGTCGACGTACCCGGCGGCACGCGCCGCGACGGGGTCGGTGTGCACGGGATCGGTGGCGCCCACCGCCGCCGCGAACGCCGCGATAGCGGCGGCGTCCACGTGGTGCGGACCGTCTGGCGGGTAGGTGCGACCGACGAAGTCGGGGTTCACGGGCATGGCGACCATGCTAGGCGCGAGCAGTCGGGGGCCCGGCACGCGACGAGGCCGCCCAGGCACTTCAGCGGTGCGGGCGGCCTCGTCGTCGGACGACGCGCGTGCGCTGCGGCTCAGCGGGTCTCGCGGTGTGCGGTGTGCTTCTTGCAGCGCGGGCAGAACTTCGCCAGCTCGAGCCGGTCGGGGTCGTTGCGGCGGTTCTTCTTGGTGATGTAGTTGCGCTCCTTGCACTCCGTGCACGCCATGGTGATCTTCGGGCGGACGTCGGCGCTCTTCGTGGCCACGGGGCAACCTGCTCTCGGGACGATCGGGGTGGGGCCGGGGTCAGCTGCTGCTGGCCGCGCGACGGCTCAACAGGGTACGTGAACCCGGCATTCCGGGGAAATCACCCGGTGGTAGCGGGAGCGGGGCTCGATCCCGCGACCTCACGATTATGAGTCGTGCGCTCTGACCAACTGAGCTATCCCGCCTCGACTCCGCGCCGCTGAGCGGCGGCGGAGCAGAGCCCCCTGTCGGAATCGAACCGACGACCTTTTCCTTACCATGGAAACGCTCTGCCGACTGAGCTAAGGGGGCACGCGCCGGCACCCAACGGGGCCGACGCGACGACAGACACTACACGCTCGTTCGGCGGGCCGCTAAATCGGTGCGCGGGTCCCACGCAGTGCGTTGGACCCGCGCGTGGGCGGCCGGTCGATCGGGCTCGGCGAGTGCCCGAGCACCACTCGCTCACGCCCGGTCGAGCGAGTGCCGGGCCTCGAGCAGCGACGGCCCGTACCAGGTCATCAGGCGGCCGGACACGAGCCGGACCGGCAAGCGGGAGAACGCTTCTGGACCGTCGTCGGCGGTGAACACGTACGGCTCGTCGGGCAGCAGCACGAGGTCGGCGACCGCCGGGTCGTCGAGGTCGCGCACCTCGATCGTCGGGTACCGGCCGGCATCCGCCCGCATCGTGGCCGGTCCCTCCGTCGCCGGTGCCGTGACCACCGCGAACCCGTGCCGGGCGAGCAGGTCGGCGGTGAAGGTGGCGGGTCCGACGACCATCCACGGGTCGCGCCACACCGGCACGACAGTGCGGGCCACCGGGTCGGGCACCGGCCCGGCCCAGGCCCGCGTCGCCTCGGTGAGCCAGCCCGGCTCGGGCACGCCGACGGCATCCGCGACGAGCCGCCGCATCGACGCGAGCGCGCCCGGCACCGTCTCGATGTCGGTGACCCACACCGGGATGCCGCGCTCGCGCAGCCGGCGCACGTCGAGCTCGCGGTTCTCCTCCTTGTTCGCGACGACGAGATCCGGACGCAGCGCCGCCACCGCGGCGAGGTCGGGGTTCTTCGTGCCGCGGACGCGGGTGACCCCGCCAGAGTCCAGGTCGGTGGGATGGGTGCACCAGTCGGTGGCGCCGACGAGCCGGTCGGGGCAGGTCGCGGCGAGAGCCTCGGTGAGCGACGGGACGAGCGAGACCACGCGCTGCGCGGGTCCGGCGAGCGGGACCGGCGCGCCGAGGTCGTCGGTGAGGGACGTCATCCGGCCTCCGCTCGGGTCAGCGTGGCGCCATCCGGAGGGCACCGTCCATGCGGATCGTCTCGCCGTTGAGGTAGTCGTGCTCGATGATCGACAGGGCGAGCTGGGCGTACTCGTCGGGGCGGGCGAGCCGCTGCGGGAAGGGGACCCCGGCGGCGAGGCCGGCGCGGAACTCGTCGGAGACGGTGGCGAGCATCGGGGTCTCGACGATGCCGGGGGCGATGGTCATGACCCTGATGCCGTACTGCGCGAGGTCGCGCGCGGCAGGCAGGGTGAGCCCGACGATGCCGCCCTTGGAGGAGGCGTACGCCGCCTGGCCGACCTGCCCGTCGAAGGCCGCGATGCTCGCAGTGTTGAGGACGACGCCGCGCTGGCCCCGGTCGTCGGGGTCGATGGCGGCGATCGCCTCGGCGGCGATGGCCATGACGGTGAACGAGCCGACGAGGTTGACCTCGACGACTTTGCGGTAGAGCGCGAGGTCGTGGACACCCTTGCGGCCGAGGATGCGGGCGCTGGGGCCGATGCCGGCGCAGCTGACCACGATGCGCAGCGGGTGCTCGGGTTCGGCGGCGGCGCGGGAGACGGCCGCCCTGACCTCGTCCTCCGACGTGACGTCGGTGGGGACGTACTCGACGCCTTCGACGGCAGGGCCGGCGTCGCAGGCGGCGGGCAGGTCGAGGGCGAGCACGCGGGCGCCGCGCTCGGCGAGGGCGGCCGCGGTGGCGGCGCCCAGACCGGACGCTCCCCCGGTGACGACGGCGGTGGTGTTCGCGATCTGCATGGGCGTCATCCTGCCGGGTCCGGCTCGTGGCGACCGCGCCGGGCGGGGCCCGCGAGCCGAGGCCCGTTGGTGCTGTGGTGCCGTGGGGGTGGCGGACCGTGGGCGTCGTGGTCGGCTCAGTGGACCGACGACCGTGTAGGTGGTCAGTCGAGCAGGCGGGCCGGGATGACGGTGACGTCGAAGGGCACGGTGAGCGTCGCTGCATCGTCACCGGCGACGTCGGCGACGACCGTGTAGCGGCCGTCCCGGAGCTCGTAGGCGGTGAGGCGAGGCTCCTCGGGGTCGACCAGCCAGTAGGCCGGCGTACCGGCCCGCTCGTACCGGGACAGCTTGAGCGTGCGGTCGATCACCTGGGTGCTGGGCGAGAGCACCTCGACCGCGAGGAGCGGTGCGCCCTCGACATTGAGGCGCCCGAGCGTGTCGTCGCGGACGACGAGGACGTCGGGCTCGACGACGGTGTCGGTGGCGAGGATGACGTCGAGCGGTGCGATGAAGGCGCGGACACCGGGCCCGGCGGATGACGTCAGCAGGCGGTACACCGCACCGACCACTCCTTGGTGCCGCCAGCCTGGCGAGGGGGTCACGACGAGTGCCCCGTCGATGAGCTCGTGGCGCGAGCCGTCATCCGGGAGCGCGTCGCGCTCCTCACGGGTCCAGCGCCTCTCGTCGAGGACGAATGCGGTCATGGTCATCATCGTGCTCCTCTCCGGCCATGGGGTCCACCCTGCCGCGGCGGGAAGGCGCGCGTCACGCGGCATCCGGCCGCCTGTGGACAACTCGGGGTCAACTCCGGCCGGGGAGCGGTCGACCGACGGTGTAGCGGTGACGGGTGCCGAACACCCGCACACCGCCGCCGTGCGTGCTCGGTGCGGCGTTCAGTCCAGCAGGCGGGCGGGGATGACGGCGACGTCGAACGGCACGGTGAGGGTGGCCGCCTCCTCGGCCGCGACGTCGGCGACGACGGCGTACCTGCCGTCCCGGAGCTCGTGGGCGGTGAGGCGGGGTTCGACCGGGTCGACGATCCAGTACGCAGGGGTGCCGGCCCGCTCGTATCGAGCGAGCTTGAGGGTGCGGTCGATGGTCTGTGTGCTCGGCGAGAGCACCTCGACGGCCAGCAACGGTGCCTCGTCGAGGTCGCGCCCCGTGAGCGCGGTGCGCGGGGCGACGAGGACGTCGGGCTGCATCACGGTGTCGGTCGCGAGCACGACGTCGAGCGGAGCGGACAACACCTTCAGCTGCCCGGGGCACGCGGCGCGCAAGGTCGCGACGAGTTCGCCGAGAACCCACTGGTGACGCACTCTCGGCGCCGGGGTCACGACGAGCGCCCCGTCGATGAGCTCGTGTCGCGACCCGTCGTCGGGAAGGGCGTCGCGCTCCTCACGAGTCCAGCGCTTCTCGTCGAGGACGAATGCGGTCATAGACACCATCGTGCTCCTCTCCAGGCATGGGGTCCACCCTGCCGCCGCGCACGGGCGCGCGTCACGCGTCATCCGGCCACCTGTGGACAACCGGAGCGACAGTCGATCGGATGAGGAGCTCAGCCGCTCCCGGCGAGCAGCGGCCGGCCGACCACGTAGCGAGGAACGCTGCCGAGCTCGTTGCCGGAGAGCCGCAGCCGGTCGCCGACCCGGTCGCAGACCAGGTCCAGCGTGCAACGCGCCAGGTCGTTGCGTGTCGTCGGGAACCGTGGCTCGCCGACGTTGCGGGACATGAGGAACGTGCGGCCTCCGTCGTCGAAAGCCCACGACCACCCGTCGGCCCGGTCGCCCTGCCGCTCATGGCTGGCCAGGATCCGGCCGTCGGCGACCCGGGCCACGACGACCCGTGCGTAGAAGCCGCCGTCGGTGTCGTCGTCGCCGATGAGATGACGCCCGTCGTCGCTGAACTCGTCCGGAGAGAAGCCCGTGGGGTTGTCGGCACCGCACCGCTCCAGCACGACCGGCGCAGACTCCGCGGCGAGGTCGACGACCAGCCAGCAGCCCTGGCTGTCATCGGTACGCGGTGTGATCGCCGCCCCGAGGCGGCCGTCGGCCGAGACCGCGTTGAGCCGCACGTCGATGTCGCGCGTGGCGCCGGTCGCGATCTCCCAGCCGCGGCTGCGCAGATCCGTGAACGTCCACACCCAGCCGTCGGCGACCGCGACCAGGGAGCCGTCGATGTCCTTCGGACCGACCGGGCGACCGCGCTCGTCGAACACCCGAACCATCTCGTCCTGAACTGCGACGAGGCGCCCGTCCCGGCTGGCCCGCACCGTCCATGCCTCCCCCAGATCCCTGACCACCCGACCGTCCGCGTCGAGGATCCGCCACGTCTGAGGGCCGGTGACCGAACCGGCCGAGGACACGTTCACGACGGCGCCTCCGCCGGCGAGGGGCGCGAAGTCGAGGACGCGTCGCCCTTCTCCGACCTCGATCGTGCGGTCGTCGAGGTAGATCGTCCCGTCGACGGCGTACGGCGCACTCCCCTCGACCAGGACCGCCCGGCCGGACGCGGATGGCGTCGGTGACGCGGACGTGGACGGGGCCGGGGTGGGCGAGGCGGATGGCGCGGATGGCGCGGAGGGCGAGGTCGGCGCCGACGGCGTCGGGACCGGCTCGGTCCGCTGGTCGGTCCGCGTCGCCGGCAGCGGTGGCGACGACCGGTCGACACCCAGGGCGACGGCCGCACCGCCCGCGACCACCACGGCCACCGCGACCACCGCGCCGACGGCGCGCCGGGTGCGGCGCCGGGCCAGACCCACGGAGGGGTCGACGAAGTCGTCGACCACCTCGACCATCTCGGATCGCGCTCGGAGCACGTCCCTCACCACCTTCTCGTCCGTCATCCGGTCGCTCATCCCTGCACCTCCTGCATCGCCGTCCGCAGTGCCGTCAAGGCCCGCGACGAATGGCTCTTCACCGTTCCGACGGAACAGCCGAGGACCTGCGCGGTCTGCGCCTCGGTGAGGTCCTCGTAGTACCGCAACACGACCACGGCACGCTGCTGACGCGGCAGCCGCTGGATACGGGACCACAGGTCGGCATCCGGCCCGGACGGTTCGCTCGCGGGTGGATCGAGCACCTGCACGAGCCCGCTGTCCACCACCTCCCGGTGTCGCCACGCTCGGCGCCACCGGCTCGCGTTCTCGTTGACGATGGTGCGGCGCACGTAGGCGTCCGGACCGGTGTGGATGGCGTCCCACCGCCGGTAGACCCTGGCAAGGGCACTCTGGACGAGGTCCTCCGCCTCGTGAGCATTGCCACTGATCAGGTAGGCGAACCTGACGAGTGCCCGCTGCCGCGCTCGCACGTAGGTGGAGAACTCGCGGTACGCCTCCTCGTCGTCCATCGTCGCTCCCGTCTCTCGCGGCCTCGTCAGGGTGGCCGTCACCCTCCCGGACGCGATGACGCCCGCGCATGGTTGTCACGAACGCCGGTGATGCCGCCGTCGGTGGAATGAGGTCGCGATCGGCCGGTTGATACGAGTTGGTGGGTTCATGTCGTCCGCGAGGTCCGGGGCCTTGGCCGGGCCGCGTCGGTGGTCGGTCGTACCGTGGAGACATGACCCTGCGCATCGGTGGGCACGTCGACCAGGCCGACCCGGTGGCCGAGGCCGCCGCCCGCGGCGCCACGCTCAGCCAGTTCTTCCTCGGCGACCCGCAGAGCTACAAGGGCCCGGTGGTGCAGTACGACGGCGGCCCGGCTGCGCTGAAGGCGGCTGCCGCGGTCGCCGGCGTCGACCTCTACGTGCACTCGCCGTACCCGATCAACGTCGCGGCGACGAACAACCGCGTCCGGATCCCGGGGCGCAAGCTGCTCCAGCAGCATCTGCACGCCGCGGCGGAGATCGGGGCGAAGGGCGTGGTGGTGCATGGCGGCCATCTCGGCAAGGACGAGGACGCCGACGTCGGATTCGACAACTGGCGCAAGTGCGTCGACGGGCTCGACATGCCGGTGCCGCTGCTCATCGAGAACACCGCGGGCGGCGACAACGCGATGGCCCGCCGGCTCGACGCGATCGAACGGCTCTGGGAGGCGGTCGGCCGGGCCGAGGGCGGCGACACCGTCGGGTTCTGTCTCGACACCTGTCACGCGCACGCCGGCGGCAACGACCTCGGCAGCGTCGTCGAGAAGGTCCGGGCGATCACCGGCCGCATCGACCTCGTGCACTGCAACGACAGCCGCGACGAGTTCGACTCCGGCGCCGACCGGCACACCAACCTCGGCTCCGGCCACATCGACGGCGCCGACCTCGCCGACCTGGTGCGGGCAGCCGG
>JBOFLR010000161.1:0-5239 GCA_051657965.1 Dermatophilaceae bacterium | reverse complement strand
CCGATGCAATGGACGGCGAGAGAGAGACGGAACGTCAGATGGCGGGACAGAAGATCCGCATCCGCTTGAAGTCGTACGACCACGAGGTCATCGACAGCTCGGCGCGCAAGATCGTCGACACGGTGACCCGTGCGGGTGCGACCGTGGTCGGGCCCGTGCCGCTTCCGACGGAGAAGAACGTCTTCTGCGTGATCCGGTCGCCGCACAAGTACAAGGACAGCCGCGAGCACTTCGAGATGCGCACGCACAAGCGCCTCATCGACATCATCGACCCGACGCCCAAGGCCGTCGACTCGTTGATGCGTCTCGACCTGCCGGCTGACGTCAACATCGAGATCAAGCTCTGAGGCTCACGATGACCACCACAGCCACGAAGACCCAGAAGGGACTGCTGGGCACCAAGCTCGGCATGACCCAGGTCTGGGACGAGAACAACCGACTCGTGCCGGTCACCGTCATCCAGGCCGGCCCGAACGTCGTGACCCAGATCCGGGACGCCGACGCCGACGGCTACGCGGCCGTGCAGCTCGGATATGGCGCGATCGACCCGCGCAAGGTCACCAAGCCGCTCGCCGGGCACTTCGACAAGGCCGGGGTCACTCCGCGCCGGTTCGTCATCGAGGTGCGCACGGCCGACGCCGCCGACTACACCCTGGGCCAGGAGATCGGCCCGGACACCTTCGACGTCGGTCAGGTCGTCGACGTCACCGGCCGCACCAAGGGCAAGGGCTTCGCCGGGGTGATGAAGCGCCACGGCTTCAAGGGCGTCTCGGCCTCGCACGGTGCGCACCGCAACCACCGCAAGCCCGGTTCGATCGGCGGCTGCGCCACCCCGGGCCGCGTCTTCAAGGGCATGCGCATGGCGGGCCGGATGGGCGGCGTGCGCCAGACCACCCAGAACCTCACCGTCCACGCTGTCGACGCCGAGAAGGGCCTGCTCCTCGTCAAGGGTGCCGTCCCCGGCCCGCGCGGTGCGGTGGTCCTCGTCCGTACCGCCGCGAAGGGAGTCTGAGCCGGATGGCGACCAATACCCTCACCGTCGATCTCCCCGCGGAGATCTTCGACGTCCAGACCAACGTCCCGCTGATCCACCAGGTCGTCGTCGCCCAGCTCGCCGCGGCCCGCCAGGGCACTCATGCGACCAAGACGCGCGGCGAGGTCCGCGGAGGCGGCCGCAAGCCCTACCGGCAGAAAGGCACCGGCCGCGCCCGGCAGGGGTCGACGCGCGCGCCGCAGTTCGCCGGCGGTGGCATCGTGCACGGCCCGCAGCCGCGTGACTACAGCCAGCGGACGCCGAAGAAGATGAAGGCCGCCGCGCTCCGAGGCGCCCTCTCGGACCGCGCCCGCCACGAGCGAATCCACGTGGTGGCGTCCATCGCGGCCGGCGATGCGCCCTCGACGAAGGACGCGAAGGCTCTTCTCGCCGGCCTCACCGAGCGCACCAACCTGCTCGTGGTGCTCGACCGCAGCGACGTCGTGTCGCTGAAGTCGGTGCGCAATCTCGAGAACGTCCACGTGCTCGCGGTCGACCAGCTCAACACGTACGACGTGCTGTGCGCCGACGACATCGTCTTCACCAAGGCCGCGTTCGACACCCTCATCGGTGCCGCTCCGGTGACCGACGCGGCGGACCAGATCGACAGGCCTGCGAAGGCCGACAAGTCTTCGAAGGCCGACACATCGGCGAAGACCGTGACCGCCGACGAGCCGCTGCAGGCGTCCGAGGCAGTGCCGGCTGCTGAGGCCGACGAGCCCGCCCGGGTCGCGGAGCCCGCGGTCGCCGCGGACCTGCCCGCCGGAGCCGTGCGCACGCTCGACGACGGCTCCGCGCCGGAGGGTTACACCGTCAAGGGCAATGGCGATTCCGGCCTCTACCACCTGCCGGGCGGCCGCTGGTACGAGTCGACCGTCGCCGAATTCTGGTTCGAGGACGAAGCGGCCGCGCAGGCCGCCGGCTTCACCAAGGCCGGCAGCAGGAAGCAGGCGTCCAGCCACGCTGACGTTGCCGATGACGGTGACGGTGACGCAGTTGGCGTTGCCGACAACGACAATGGGCCGGGCCACGCTGACGTTGCCGACAACGGTGACGCAGTCGGCGTTGCCGACAACGACAATGGGGAGGACACCAAGTGACTCAAGGCAAGAATCCCCGCGACATCCTGATCGCCCCGGTCGTCTCCGAGAAGAGCTACGGCCTGCTCGACGAGGGCAAGTACACCTTCGTCGTGGACCCCCGATCGAACAAGACCGAGATCAAGATCGCCGTCGAGCAGATCTTCGCGGTCAAGGTCGATTCGGTGCACACGATGAATCGGCGCGGCAAGGCGCGGCGCACCCGGTTCGGAATCGGCAAGCGCAAGGACACCAAGCGCGCGATCGTCACGCTCCGCGAAGGCTCGATCGACATCTTCGGCAGCGCCGGCGCCTGAGGAAGCTGAGGAACGACAACCATGGGTATCCGCAAGTACAAGCCGACGACGCCGGGGCGTCGTGGGTCGAGCGTCGCCGACTTCGTCGAGGTGACGCGTACGACTCCCGAGAAGTCCCTCGTCCGCCCGTTGACCAAGAGTGGCGGCCGCAACAACAACGGTCGGATCACCACCCGTCACATCGGCGGTGGCCACAAGCGGGCGTACCGGGTCATCGACTTCCGGCGCCACGACAAGGATGGGGTACCGGCGAAGGTCGCACACATCGAGTACGACCCCAACCGCACCTCGCGCATCGCCTTGTTGCACTATGCCGACGGCGAGAAGCGCTACATCCTGGCACCGCGGGGTCTCGAGCAGGGTATGCCGATCGAGAACGGCCCGGGCGCCGACATCAAGCCCGGCAACAGCCTCCCGCTGCGCAATATCCCGACCGGTACCGTCATCCACGCTGTCGAACTCAAGCCCGGCGGCGGGGCGAAGATCGCCCGGTCGGCGGGTGTCCGGGTCCAGCTGGTGGCCAAGGACGGGCCGTATGCGCAGCTGCGGATGCCGTCCGGCGAGATCCGCAACGTCGACGCCCGATGCCGTGCCACGGTGGGTGAGGTCGGCAACGCCGAGCAGTCGAACATCAACTGGGGCAAGGCCGGACGCATGCGCTGGAAGGGCAAGCGCCCGACGGTCCGCGGTGTCGTGATGAACCCGGTCGACCACCCGCACGGTGGCGGCGAGGGCCGCACGTCGGGCGGTCGTCACCCGGTGTCGCCATGGGGGCAGCCCGAGGGGCGCACTCGCCGCCCCGGTCGGCCGAGCGACAAGCTCATCGTCCGCCGTCGCCGCACTGGCAAGAAGCGCTGACAGGAGTAATGACAGATGCCTCGTAGTGTGAAGAAGGGCCCGTTCATCGACGACCACCTGCAAAAGAAGGTGGACGTACAGAACGACGCGGGCACGAAGAACGTCATCAAGACCTGGTCGCGTCGCTCGGTCGTCTCACCCGACATGTTGGGCCACACGCTCGCCGTCCACGACGGCCGCAAGCACGTCCCGGTGTTCGTGACCGAGGCGATGGTCGGTCACAAGCTCGGCGAGTTCGCACCGACGCGTACTTTCCGTGGTCACGTGAAGGACGACAAGAAGGGACGTCGTCGCTGATGATCACCGATATCTCCACCACCGGGTCGCGCGCTGTCGCCCGGCATGTGCGGATCACACCGATGAAGGCTCGCCGGGTGGTCGACCTCATTCGCGGCAAGAATGCCGCCGAGGCGGTGTCGGTGCTGCGCTTCGCCCCGCAGAGCGCGGGCGAGCAGGTCCGCAAAGTCCTCGAGTCCGCGATCGCGAACGCACGGGTCAAGGCCGACCAGGCCGCCGAGCGCTTCGAGGAGAGCGAGCTCGTCGTCGCCGAGGCGTTCGTCGACGAAGGTCCGACGATGAAGCGGTTCCGGCCGCGCGCGCAGGGTCGCGCCAGTCGTATCAACAAGCGCACGAGCCACATCACCGTGGTCGTCGCTCCCAAGCCCAGCAGGAACGGAGGTACCCGCTGATGGGTCAGAAGGTCAACCCGCACGGCTTCCGGCTGGGCATCACGACGGAACACAAGAGCCGGTGGTTCGCCGACTCCACCAAGGACGGCCAGCGCTACCGCGACTACGTCAAGGAGGACGTCGCGATCCGGCGCCTCATGTCCACGGGGATGGATCGCGCCGGCATCGCCCGGGTCGACATCGAGCGCACGCGCGACCGGGTCCGGGTCGACATCCACACCGCCCGGCCGGGCATCGTCATCGGCCGTCGTGGAGCCGAGGCGGACCGCATCCGCGGCGAGCTCGAGAAGCTCACGGGCAAGCAGGTGCAGCTCAACATCCTCGAGGTCAAGAACCCCGAGCAGGAGGCCCAGCTCGTCGCTCAGGGCATCGCCGAGCAGCTCTCTGCCCGGGTCTCGTTCCGCCGGGCCATGCGCAAGGGGATGCAGTCCGCCACTCGCGCCGGCGCCAAGGGCATCCGGGTCCAGGTCTCCGGCCGGCTCGGTGGTGCCGAGATGAGCCGCACCGAGTTCTACCGCGAGGGGCGGGTGCCGCTGCACACGCTCCGGGCGAACATCGACTACGGCTTCTACGAGGCCAAGACCACGTTCGGCCGCATCGGCGTCAAGGTGTGGATCTACAAGGGCGACCTCACCGCACGTGAGCTCGCGGCACAGCAGGCGACCGCTCCTCGTCAGGGCCGTGGTCCACGCCGTGACGGCGCGGACCGCCCAGCGCGGGCGCGCCGCACCGAGGCTCCGTCCGCTCCCGAGGCCGCCCCCGAGACCGCCGCACCTGCGGCCACCGAGGAGAGCTGACCGATGCTCATCCCCCGACGAGTCAAGCACCGCAAGCAGCACCATCCCGGTCGCTCGGGCGCTGCCAAGGGCGGCACCACCGTCGCGTTCGGCGACTACGGTATCCAGGCGCTCGAGCCGGCCTACGTCACGAACCGGCAGATCGAGTCCGCCCGTATCGCGATGACCCGCTACATCAAGCGCGGCGGGAAGGTGTGGATCAACATCTACCCGGACCGTCCGCTGACCAAGAAGCCGGCCGAGACCCGCATGGGCTCGGGTAAGGGCTCCCCCGAGTGGTGGATCGCCAACGTCAAGCCGGGTCGGGTGATGTTCGAGCTGTCCGGCGTCCCCGAGGAGGTCGCGCGTGAGGCGCTGCGACTCGCGATGCACAAGCTGCCGATGAAGTGCCGCTTCGTCCAGCGTGAAGGTGGTGACTTCTGATGGCTGTCGGTTCCAAGGACCTCACCTCGAAGGAGCTGCGGGG
>JBOFLR010000160.1:0-8725 GCA_051657965.1 Dermatophilaceae bacterium | reverse complement strand
AAGCGTTGGAGAGGAAGGTCAGCGGGAACATCACCATGAGCGACCAGCCCTGTACCGCCTGCACGTTCGAGCCGACCGTGCCGAACCAGGTGAAGATCCACGCGAGCGACCAGCCGGCGATCACCGCGAGCAGGACCGCTGCGGCGACCCCGGCGATCCCGCCGCCGGGCCGATACCCCATGACGACGCCGGTGCCGAAAGTGAGTACGGCGGCGATGAGGTAGCGGATGGCGTCGGCGAGCATCGGGCCGGCGAGCGGGGCGACTCGCGCGATCGGCAGCACCTTGAACCGGTCGAAGACGCCGGTGTCCATGTCGGAGCGCAGCGAGGTACCCGTGGCGATGCACGCCGTGAGCACCGTCTGGGCGATGAGGCCGGGGACGAGGAGCGGCAGGTAGTCCTCCACGCTGCCGGAGACTGCACCGCCGAAGATGCCCGCGAACATCGCGGTGAACAGCAGCGGTTGGAGGGTGACGTCGAAGAACTGCTCGAAGTTCCGGCGCATCTTCACGGTCGCCCGCCACGCCATGGTGCCGGTCTGGCGCAGTGTCTCGGCCGGTCCGACGCGGCGGGGCAGGGTGCCGGTGTCGATCGGCCAGATGACGCCCGTCCCGGTACGCGAGTCGGCAGCCGGGTGGCCCGTGCCGCCGGTCGCGGTACTCGTGGTCTCGGTGGTGCTCATCGTCGGGTCTCCTCGGAGTGGTCGGGACGGTCGGTGTCGCGCCTGCTGCGGCGGGTACTGCGGCTGCTGTGGTCGACGTCGTGGGTGCCGGCCTCGTAGCCGTCGGTGTCATGGCCGGTGTCATGGACGCCGGTATCGTGACCGCCGGTGCTCTGGCCATCGGTGCTCTGGCCGTCGGTGTCATGGACGCCGGTATCGTGACCGCCGGTGCTCTGGCCATCGGTGCTCTGGCCATCGGTGTCGTGGCCGTCGGTGTCATGGCCGTCGGTGTCGTGGCCGGTGAGCGCGAGGAACACCTCGTCGAGCGAGGGCGTGGCCACGGTGACCGACGTCGTCGCGACCCCGGCGTCGCGCAGTGCCAGTAGCGCGTCGACCGCGACGTCGCTGCGGTCGAGGGCGAGGGTCAGTCGACAGCCCCCGGACCGAGCGCCGGAGTCGACGACCGGCACCTCCCCGCCCAGGCGCGTGACGGCATCCACCGCCCTGACGGCGTCGGCCGGGTCCTCGAGCCCGACCTGCAGGCTCGACCGGCCGACCGAGGACTTCAGCTCGTCCGGGGTGCCGAGCGCGACCACCCGTCCGCGGTCGATCACGGCGACCCGGTCGGCGAGCTGGTCGGCCTCGTCGAGGTACTGGGTGGTGAGCAGCACGGTGCTGCCACCGCGGACGAGCTCCCGGACGGTGTCCCACATCTGGCCCCGGGTGCGCGGGTCGAGGCCGGTGGTCGGCTCGTCGAGGAACACGATCGGGGGCCTGGTGATGAGGCTGGCGGCGAGATCGAGCCTGCGCCGCATACCGCCGGAGAACTGCCGGAGCGGCTTGTCCGCCGCGTCGACGAGGTCGAACTGCTGGAGCAGGCCGGTCGCCGTGCTGCGCGCCGCGACCCGCGAGAGACCCTGCAACCGGCCGAAGAGGAGGAGGTTCTCGGTGGCCGTGAGCAGTTCGTCGACCGACGCGTACTGCCCGGTGACACCGAGCAGCTGGCGCACGACGTGCGGCTCCTGGCGCACGTCGACACCGAGGAGGCGCGCCTCACCGGCGTCGATCGGGAGCAGCGTCGCGAGCATCCGGAGCACGGTGGTCTTACCGGCGCCGTTCGGCCCGAGCACGCCGAAGACCTCGCCGCGGCGCACCTGCAGGTCGACGCCGTCGACGGCCCGTTGGTCGCCGAAGGACTTGACCAGGCCGCGCGCCTCGACGGCAGGATCGGACACGGTGCCGAACACGGGGCCGGAGACGAGGCCGTCGGCAGGACCGGACACCGGGTCGGCGACCGGGAGGACGGTGGTGGGTGAGGACGTGGGTGGGGAGCTCATGCCGAGAGCGTGGGCCGTCCCGCTTTCACGCCGGTTGCACGCCGGCTTCATCGCTCATGCTGGCTGCACACCGGCTTCACCGCTCTCGTGCCGAGTGCACGCCGGCTCCACCGTCAGCATCTCCTAGGGTTCGGGGGTGACGCTTCTCCCGACGACCGAGCGAGCCCTCGACCACGTGCTCGCCACCGCTCAACGCGACGGACGGATGCCGTCGGTGGTGGCGAGCGTCATCCGCGACGGCCGGCTCATCTGGCACGGAGCGGCCGGCACGCTCGACGGCAGGGCGGGCGGCATCCGGCCCGATGCCGAGACGCAGTACCGGATGGGGTCCATCACGAAGACGTTCGTCGCGGTCACGGTGCTGCGGCTGCGCGACGCCGGTCGGCTCGACCTGACCGACCGGCTCGAGCAGCACGTTCCGGGCACCCGGCTCGGCTCGGCGACGGTCGAGCAGCTGCTCAGCCACACCGGTGGGGCGCAGGCCGAGGGCAACGGCGCGTGGTGGGAGCGCACTCCCGGCGGGTCCTGGGACGAGCTCGTCGAGTCGGCGGTGGCCGGGCGGTTTCGTGCGGGTCGGCGGTTCCACTACAGCAACGTCGGGTATGCCGCCCTGGGCCGGCTGGTCGAGACCCATCACGAGCGCACCTGGTTCGACGTCGTCCGCACCGATCTGCTCGAACCGTTGGGGATGACGCGCACGACGCTCCGGCCCGTGGGCCACGCCGCACCGGGCTGGGCCGTGCACCCGTTCTCCGACGTCCTGCTCGCCGAGCCCGAGCACGACGCCGGGGCGATGGCACCGGCCGGCCAGCTGTGGTCCACGGTGACCGACCTGGCCCGATGGGCCGTGTTCCTCGCGGGCGACACGGCCGGGCTGCTCGCCGCCGACACGCTCGCCGAGATGTGCGAGCCGCACCAGATGGTCGACGAGCCGGGCCGGCCGTGGACGGGTGCGCACGGCCTCGGGTGGCAGCTGTGGAACGTCGACGGCGAACGCTTCGCCGGGCACGGTGGGTCGATGCCGGGGTTCCTCGCCGGCCTGCGGGTGCGGGTCACCGGCGGCGACGGCATCGTGGTGCTGACGAACACCACGTCGAACACCATGCTCGGCGAGGTCCCCGGCCGGCTTCTCGAGACGCTCGACCGGTGCGAGCCCGCGCCGGTAGATGCCTGGTCGGCATCCGGCGACCCAGGGCTGCTGGAGCTGACCGGCACGTGGCACTGGGGGCCTGCGGTGTCGATCGCGCGCGTCGTCGGCGAGCACCTCGTGCTCGGCGAGCCCGGGCGCGCACGCGGGTCGCGGTTCGCCGCGGTCGGCCGGGACGAGTGGGTGGGTCTCGACGGCTACCACGCCGGCGAGCCGCTGCGCGTCATCCGGGGCGCCGACGGTGAGGTGTCGCACCTCGACCTCGCGACATTCCGCTTCACCCGCACCCCCTACGACCCGGCCGCCGACGTGCCCGGCGGCGTCGACCCGTCCGGCTGGCGCTGAGCGTCGTCGTCGGCGTGCGGTATCCGGTACGGCCGGTGTGCGGCACGTCTGAAGGGACGCGCCGCGGCTGCATGCGTAGGTGATGTGCTGGCGCTATCCGGATGCGACTATTCCGCCGGTCGGTCGCCCAGGACGTCAATACCGCACGAGTGGTGGGGTGTGGCTACCGGCTCAACTCTCGTCACGGCCACTGATCTGTCCGGCGGAGTCAGCCAGGTCAGCGGAGTCAGCCAGGTCAGCCGAGTCGACCGGGTCAGCCGAGTCAACCGGGTCAGCCGAGTCAACCGGGTCAGCCGGGGCGGCCTCCTCGACATCGGGGGCGCCGCGCGACTCGTCGCGCTTGACCTGTCCGATCTCGTCGACGATCCGTTCGCGCTCGGCAGCGTCTACACGGACGCCCGCCTGGTCCAGTCCGGCGTCCAGCTCCGCCTCGACGGTCTCGCGCTCGCCGCTGTACTCCCAGGACGTCACCTCGTCGACGACGTGCTGGGCTGCCTCGGTGGCAGCCTCGCTCTGCTCCGGATCCTGTGACATGTCGTTCATCGTGGCCCTCTCGATCGTCCTCTCCTACCTCTACCCGATCGATGCCGCGCCGCACGGGTAGGCGCGGCACCCGATCGATGCCGCGCCGCACGGGCGGGCGCGGCACCCGTCATCGAGCGCGACCATCGCCGACGGAGACCAGCACCTCGTGGGCGTCGTCGATCGTCAGCCAGGCGCCACCGTTCATGACCCGCCCCCCAGGACCCCGGCGGATGCACCGTCCCGAGCGCAGCGACCGCTGACACATCGGCGTGTCCGCGGTAGTAGACCCCACGTCCCGGTCACTGTCCGGGCGGTGGTGGCCGAAAGCGCGATCCTCCGAGCACGACCGCCGCGATGCCGTCTGCAGCGGCGAGGTCGTCGACCAGGGACGAGACAGGGTCGGGCAACTCCATCCCGGCATCGTGTCGCTGTGGACAGCGGCGGGGATCGTGTCGGGTCGTCGGCCTACGTTGGGTGGACCATGACGACCCACCCGGATGACGCCCTCGCCCCGGCCGCCGCTCCACCGGCCGCCACTCCACCGTCGGCCGCTCCACCGTCGGCCTCCGCCACCTCCGGCCCGCTCGACGCGTCCGGCCCGCGCACTGCGTCCGTCGCGTCCGAGACGACCGCGGCCGGCGACTCCGGCTCCGGCACCGTGGGTGGCTCCCCGTCATCCGGGCTCGTCGACCGCGCTCGCGCAGCGCTGCGGCGGCTCGTCGGCCGTGACGACGCCGAGTTCCGCGACGGCCAGCTCGAGGCCGTGACGGCGCTGGTGGCCGATCGCAGCCGGGTGCTCGTGGTGCAGCGCACCGGGTGGGGCAAGTCGGCCGTGTACTTCGTGGCGACCGCACTGCGGCGGGCCGAGGGCGCCGGGCCGACGGTCATCGTGAGCCCGCTGCTCGCCCTGATGCGCGACCAGGTGGCCGCGGCCGAGCGGGCCGGCATCCGCGCGGTCACGATGAACAGCGCCAACGCCCAGGACTGGGATGACGTGCGCGCGGCACTCGCCAGCGACGACGTCGACGTGCTGCTGGTGTCGCCCGAACGGCTGAACAACCCGCGGTTCCGCGACGAGCAACTGCCCGACCTCGCCCGACGCTGCGGGCTGCTCGTCGTCGACGAGGCGCACTGCGTGAGCGACTGGGGCCACGACTTCCGGCCCGACTACCGGCGCATCCGCGACCTGCTCGCCGGGCTGCCTACCGATACACCGGTGCTGGCGACCACCGCGACGGCGAACGCGCGGGTCGTGCACGACGTCGAGGAGCAGCTCGAGGCGGGCGGGCGTCCGGTGCTCACGGTGCGCGGCGGGCTGGCCCGCGACTCGCTGCGGCTCGGGGTGCTGCGCTCGATGTCGCCCGAGCAGCGGCTCGGTTGGCTGGTCGCCCACCTCGGTGAACTCCCCGGCAGCGGCATCGTCTACACGCTCACGGTGGCGGCGGCCGAGGATGTCGCTGCCGCCCTGGCCGAGGCAGGTCATCAGGTGGCGTCGTACACCGGCCGCACCGATGCCGCCGATCGGGAACGGCTCGAGATGCAGTTGCGCCGCAACGAGGTCAAGGCGCTGGTCGCGACATCCGCCCTGGGGATGGGTTTCGACAAGCCCGACCTCGGCTTCGTCGTACACCTCGGGGCGCCGAACTCGCCGGTCGCGTACTACCAGCAGGTGGGGCGGGCCGGCCGCGCCACCGAGCGCGCCGACGTCATCCTGCTCCCCGGCCCCGAGGACCAGGACATCTGGCGCTACTTCGCGTCGGTGTCGATGCCCCGTGAGGAGCAGGCGTCCGCGGTGTTGCGAACACTTGCCGAGGCCGGCCGGCCGCTCTCGACCGCCGCGCTCGAGACGGCGGTCGACGTGCGGCGCACCCGCCTCGAGCTGCTGCTCAAGGTGCTCGACGTCGACGGCGCGGTGCAGCGGGTCACGGGTGGCTGGACCTCCACCGGGGTGCCGTGGGAGTACGACGCGGCCCGCTACACCCGGGTGGCCGAGGCACGCACGGCCGAGCAGCAGCTGATGCTCGGCTACGAGCGCACCGGCGAGTGCCGCATGGCGTTCCTCCAGGAGACCTTGGATGACGCGAGCGCGCGGCCGTGCGGACGGTGCGACGGCTGTGCCGGGCCGTGGTACCCGACCGACGTCCCGGAGCGGGTGGTCGGCGCCGCTCGAGAGCGGCTGGCGCGGGTGGGCGTCGACATCGAGCCTCGAGCCCAATGGCCGTCCGGCATGGATCGGCTCGGGGTGCCGGTCAAGGGGCGGATTCCGGCGGGCGAGGCACTGCTGGCCGGTCGGGCGTTGGCCCGCCTGTCCGACCTCGGTTGGGGCCAGCGGCTGCGTGAGCTGCTCCGGGACGACGCTCCCGCCTCGGCCGAGCTGTTGCGGGCGTGTGTCGGGGTGCTCGCCGGGTGGGGATGGGCGCAGCGCCCGGTCGGGGTGGTGGCGGTGCCGTCGCGACGTCATCCGGCCCTGGTGTCGTCGGTCGTGTCCGGCATCGCGGAGATCGGCCGGCTGCCGCTGCTCGGGTCGCTGGATCTTGAGCACGGCGGGCCGGCCGGGGAGCCCGGCGGAAACAGCGCGTTCCGGCTGGCCGGGGTGTGGGAGCGGCTCGTCGTGGGCCCCGACCTGGCGGCGGCGGTGTCGGCGGCATCCGGGCCGGTGCTGCTTGTCGACGACCTGGTCTCGTCGCGGTGGACTTTGACCGTCGCCGGGCGTGCCGTGCGACTCGCGGGCGCCGACGCGGTGCTGCCCTTCGCGCTCGCCGTCGACGCGTAGCTGTCGCGGTCGTGTGGCCGCACTGGTCATGCGGTCACAGTGGTCATGCTGGGTCACAGTGGTCGTGCTGGTCACGCGGCGCTCGCGTTCACCGCATTGGTCGACCGGCGACGATGTGCCGATCGCGCCCGCTGGACGACCTCACGCGGCAGCGTCGGCCTCCGGGTCGGCGGCGATCGCACACTCGAGCCACTTGTCGCTGAGGTAGTACGCGGCCCAGGCGCGCTCCGCTGCATCATCGTCGTCCGGCCGCTCATCATTCGGGTAGCCCGCGGGCCAGCCATCCGCCGCTGCGCCATCGCCATCGCCATCGCCATCGCCATCGCCATCGCCATCGCCATCGCCATGGTCATGGTCATGGTCATGGTCATGGTCACTCGGCCGTGTGCCATCTGGGTGGCACAGGGCCCACGCGTGCTCCGCTGCACCGTCGTCGTCGACGCCGCCTGCTGGGTGATCGGCGAGACCGCCACGGAGGCGCGCGGCGTGGGCGCGACGGTGGTCGAGCCCTGGTTCTCGGGCGCGACATCGGCCGAGAGCGTGGTCGTACGAGCCGGGAGTGAGATCCCAGATGACACATCGGCCTTGCTCGTCGGGGATCTCGTTGACAGTCGCCCAGAGTCGGCGAATGTGCACGACGTTGTGGTGGCGACCGCAGAGCAAGGCGGCGTTGTCGATGTCGGAGGGTCCGTGGTGTTCCCACCAGCGCACGTGGTGAGCCTTGCACCAGGCGGCAGGAGCGCCACACCCGGGATAGGTACAGCCCTTGTCCCGCAACGTCAGCCGTCGCCGCTGAGCTCTGGTGAACAACCGCACGGCCCTTCCCTGGTCGACGACCTCACCATCGGAACCGAGAACGTAGGGGATGAGGACTGCGTCGCAGGCGATGCGGCGGAGCTGGCCCGGCCCGATCAGTGTGCCGGTGGCCGCCGACCCGATGACCTCACCGGCTCCTGTCTCAGCGGTGTCACCGGCTGTCATGTCTCGGAGGTCCGCGAGGGGAATGGTCACGTGCACCGCGACCGGCGACCCGGCCGCTCCGTCGCCTCCTGCTGTCGCGTCGATGTCGACGGCGGCGCCGCGGGAAAGGACCTCGGTGAGGGCCTCGACTCGCCGTTGCCCAGCGGGACGCAGGTCGGTCTCACCGGTCTCGTCGTTCGGCTGCGGCGCAGACCGGGGCCCGATCGCGGCCTCCAGGACCGCCGCTTGTGACGGAGTCATCGCCAACGCGTACTCGGTGACCTCGGCGGACCTGACCCGTGGGCTGGACAGATACGCCGACGGCGCCAGGCGCTCCTGGAGCCGGTCGAGCTCGCCGGTGATGCCGTGCTTGGCGATGAGCGCCGGACGCAGCCTGCGCATCGTGCTGGTTCCGCACCGGCCGACGAGATCGACCATCGCTTCTGTGACGGTCGGCACGGCGGGCGGTAGCAACCTCGGGGCGAGCTTGCCGATCTCGGCCAGTACCGCCAGCGCGGACCCGGGAGAGAGCAGCGTCTCGCCCCAGACGCCGGAACGACCCACACCGACAGCCTCGCCAGCACCACCGCCGTCACGACCGCCACCATCCTGGTCTCCACCGCCGTGGGCGTCATCACCGTCGTGGACGTCACCGCTCTCGTCGTGTGGGGCTTCGTCGACGACGGCGGGCGTCATCGCCGCCCAGACGATCCCGAGGGGGCTCGAGCCGTCCAGGGCCACCGAGCTCGCGCTCGTGCCCAGCCCGCACCCACGACTCGCGGCGGCGACCTCCTGGGCGATCTTCGCCAGCGGGTACCACCCGCCCTGGCGCAGCGAAGGCGCGTGACCTTTGACCCAGGAGTCGACCTCCCGCCCGGCGACCTCACCACGCCGCACCGCCTCGACGGCGATCTCCACCTGCACCGCCCGGGCCAACGCCGCCACGTCATCAGCCAGGACCATCAGCTCGGCAAGCT
>JBOFLR010000159.1:0-2494 GCA_051657965.1 Dermatophilaceae bacterium | reverse complement strand
TGCGCGGGTCGTCATCCGCTCCCGACTGCCCGTTCCGGACCCGGCGACCGGTGCCACCCTCACCGATGCCGTGGGCACCGTGGTGGCGACCGACGCCGCCCGGATGACGCTCGCCACCCGTCGTGGCGAGGTCACCGTGAAACGCGCCCACGTGGTGGCGGTCAAGGAGGTGCCGCCCGCGCCGAGCCGACGCGGTCCACCGCATCGCGCGCTCTCGGTGGACGCCCTGCAAGGCGCCATGGTCGGCGCCTGGCCGGCCCGGGACACCGAGGCGCTCGGCGACTGGCTGCTGCGCGCCACCGGCGGCTTCACCCACCGGGCGAACTCGGTGATGACGGCGGGCGACCCTGGCCGTCGTCTGGCCGACGCCGTCGACGAGGTCGAGCGCTGGTACGGCGCCAGGAGTCTCGTGCCGATGCTCACCGTGGCCGGGGAGGTCGGCCACGACCTCGGCGGGTCGTCGCTCGGCATCGAGCTGCACCGTCGTGGATACACGCCCCGGCAGCCGACGCTCACCCTCACCGCGCCGGCCGCGCACGTCGCCGTCGCGCCGAGCCGAGGTGCCCTGTCGGTCACGACGACCACCGAGCTCACCGCGGCGTGGCTGGCCGCCTACGGCGCCTACCGCCCGATCGACGAAGAGGCCGCACGCGGCATCCTCACCGGGTCACCGGAGCAGGTCTTCGCCACCGTGGCGGATGACGGGCAGGTCGTCGGTGTGGGCCGGCTCGGCATCAGCGCGGGGTGGGGCGGGATCGCCGCGATGTGGGTGCACCCGCGCGCTCGTGGCCGCGGCATCGGCGGCGGCATGCTCGCCGAGCTGGCCGGCGAGGCCCGACGGCGCGGCATCCGCCCGCTGCACCTGCAGGTGGATGCCGACAATGCGCCGGCCCTCGCGCTCTACACCCGGAGCGGGTTCGAGCCGCACCACCACTACACGACGTTCACGGCGCCGGTACCGGGCAGGCCGGAGCGCGTGCCAGGATGCACGCTGTGAAACGATCCACCGACCGACCCGCCGCGGACCGCCCGAACATCGTCGTCATCCTCGTCGACGATCTCGGCTGGGCCGACCTGGCCTGCTACGGGTCGACCTTCCACGAGACGCCGCACCTCGACGCCCTGGCCGCGGGCGGGGTCCGCTTCACCGATGCCTACGCGGCGGCGCCGGTGTGCTCGCCGAGCCGCGCCGCACTGATGAGCGGCAAGTACCCGGCCCGGGTCGGGGTCACCAACTTCATCGGCGGGCACGCGGTGGGCTCGCTCGCCGATGTGCCCTACGTGGCCGGGTTGCCACAGAACGAGTACTCCCTGGCCAGGGCGCTCGCCGACGGCGGGTACGCGACGTGGCACGTCGGCAAGTGGCACCTGGGCGGCCCGCTCACCTCGCCCGAGGTGCACGGGTTCGACGTGAACATCGGCGGCGGTG
Source organism: Dermatophilaceae bacterium (assembly GCA_051657965.1). GTDB lineage: Bacteria > Actinomycetota > Actinomycetes > Actinomycetales > Dermatophilaceae > JBOFLG01. Next base: position 1,065 of record JBOFLR010000159.1, on the reverse strand, counting down.
CCGACGGGTGCCCGACCAGCTACTTCAGCCCCTACGCCCTGCCGGCGCTCGACGACGGGCCGGACGGGGAGTACCTCACCACCCGGCTCACCGACGAGGCGGTCCGGCTGATCGCCGAGCACGACGGCGAGCGGCCGTTCCTGCTCAACCTGTGGCACTACACCGTGCACATCCCCTGCCAGGCCCCCGCTCACCTGGTCGAGAAGTACCGCGCCAAGGCCGCGCGCCTCGGGTTGCCCGAGCACCCGATCGAGGTGGGCGGCGAGCTGCCGGCCTGGCACCTCGCCGGCCGCCGTGTCGAGCGTCGCACCGAGCAGTCCGACCCGGTCTACGCGGCGATGGTGGAGACACTCGACGACAGCGTCGGGGCGGTCGTCGAGGCGCTGCGCACCACCGGCCGGCTCGACGACACGGTGATCGTGTTCAGCTCCGACAACGGCGGGCTCGCGACGGCCGAGGGCTCGCCGACCTGCAACGCGCCACTGGCCGAGGGCAAGGGCTGGATGCAGGACGGTGGCGTGCGGGTGCCGCTGATCCTCTCCGCCCCGGGCCGGGTCGAGCCGGCGACATCGCCGGTGGTCACGACCACGCCCGACCTCTACCCGACCGTGCTGGGGCTGGCCGAGGTGCGGCCACGACCGGGTCAGGCCGTCGACGGCGTCGACATCTGGCCTGCGGCCCGGGGCCTGGCGTTCGAGCGTGGACCGGTGTTCTGGCACTACCCGCACTACTCCAACCAGGGTGGCACGCCCGGCGCCGCGGTCCGGGACGGCCGATGGAAGCTGATCCGCTGGTTCGAGAACGACCGGGAGGCCCTGTACGACCTCGAGAGCGACGTGTCCGAGAGCCACGACCTCGCGGCGGCCGAGCCCGGCATCCGGCGCCGGCTGGCGGCACTGCTCGACGAGTGGTCCGCGGAGGTCGGAGCGCTGCTGCCGCAGGCCAACCCGTACGGCGGGGCGGGGTGGGCCGGGAGCTGATTCTCACTGACGGTCGGGGCTGCCAGGGACGTCGGGGTGCCTCGACTGATGGCCGCGGCGGTAGTGGCTCGGGGCGGCGCCGACC
>JBOFLR010000158.1:0-7489 GCA_051657965.1 Dermatophilaceae bacterium | reverse complement strand
CGCGGCGCCAACGCGATCTACGACCTCGGCTCCGACCGGCAGCTCACCTTCCGGTCGTACTTCAAGATCCCGCGCGACCAGTTCGACACCGAGAACTGCGTCGCGCACAACGGGTCGATCGTGCCGATCAAGGGTCGCGACGTGATGATCCAGTCCTGGTACCAGGGCGGGGTCTCGCTCTGGGAGTTCACCGACTCCGGGAAGCCGGTCGAGCTCGGCTGGTTCGAGCGTGGCCCGCTCGAGCCGGCGAACGTCGGCGGCTCGTGGTCGGCGTACTACTACAACGGGTACGTCTACAGCTCCGACATCCAGAAGGGCTTCGACGTGCTGCAGATCCGTGAGCCGAGCCTGCGGCCTGCCGCCAAGGTCTCCCTCCGCGAGTTCAACGCCCAGTCCCAGCCGGTGTACCCCATCCGCTGACCTCTTGACCCGTCCCACCACCGGTCGGCCCGTCATCCACTACGGATGACGGGCCGATCCGCGCTTCGGCTCGCCCCCCGCGGGGACGGGCCGACCTCCATCCACTCCTGCGGGGTGGCCCGCGTTCATCTACTCCTGCCGGAATGGGCCCGCCTCTGTGCACTCCTACGGGGTCCGGAGCACTGCGCGGAGTCCTGGTGCTATAGCCCCATGAGTCGGCGGGATGCTCCTGACTCCGCGTCAGGTGGGGAGGCGGTAGCGGGTGCCACCGTCGAGCGGCTCGAGCAGGCCGTCCTCGACGAGCGAGGCCAGGCAGCGGTCGACCTGAGCCGCGTCGACAGCTGTGACCGCGGCACGCTCCAGCTCGGCCCGGGCCCGAGGACCAGAACCGTCGCGCAACGCCTGGAGCACGGCGCCGCGCACCTGCCGGTCGGTGCCGTGCCAGGCCTGACCACGCCGCGGCGGGCCATCGTCGGGAGGGCTGCCCGCCGCCACCCACGCGCACCGGTCGGCCACCGGGCAGTCGCCACACCGCGGGGCACGAGCCCGGCAGACCAGCGCGCCGAGCTCCATCACCGCCACGTTCCACACGGCGGACTCGGCGTCGTCCTCCGGCAGCACGGATGACGCGAGCGTCACCTCCCGCGCGGTCAGCGCCGGCGCGGCCTGAGCACGGCCCTCGATCAGCCGCGCCAGTACTCGCCGCACGTTGGTGTCGACGACGACGGTGCGACGGCCGAACGCGAAGGCGGCCACCGCGGCTGCGGTGTACGCGCCGACCCCGGGCAGGGCGCGCAGGGCGGCCTCGTCGTCGGGCACCTCGCCGCCGTGGCGCAGGGCGATCATGACGGCAGCCTCGCGGAGCCGCAGCGCCCGACGTGGATAGCCGAGCCGACCCCAGGCGCGCACCACCTCACCGGGCGGCTCGGCAGCGAGATCCCGCGGTGTCGGCCAGCGCGTCATCCACTCGTGCCACACCGGAGCCACCCGGGCCACCGGGGTCTGATGCGACATCAGCTCGGAGACGAGCACACCCCACGCGGTGGTGGCCGGGTGGCGCCAGGGCAGCGCGCGGCGATGTGCCGCGTACCAGCGCGCCATCCGGTCGTGCAGGACGGCGAGCGAGACGGCATCGACGAGGTGGGCAGGCACGGGGGATGACGCTGGCGCGGGTCAGACGTAGCGCTCGAGGATGCTCGACTCGGCCAGTCGCGAGAGGCCTTCGCGCACCAGGCGGGCCCGGCCCTCGCCGACGCCGTCGACGTCCATGAGGTCCTCGATGTTCGCGGCGAGCAGCTTCTGCAGGCTGCCGAAATGGCCGACGAGCCGGTCCACGATGGCGCCGGGGAGGCGCGGCACCTTCGAGAGCAGCCGGTAGCCGAGCGGGCTGACCGAGGAGTCGAGCGAGTCGCCGACGACGGTGAAGCCGATGGCCCGGGCCCCGGCGGAGGGGTCGAGCAGCTCGGTGGAGTCGATGGCGGTGAGGTTGGCGACCGCCTCGGCCAGGGCGTACGACCCGCGCGCCTCGGGGAGGTAGTCGCGGATGACGAGCCCCAGGTCGTCGGACAGGCCGCCGGTGAGCTCCTCGAGCTGGAGACTGAGCAGGCGCCCGTCGGTACCGAGCTGGACGACGTAGTCGGCGATCTCGTCCTTGATGCGGCGCACCATCTCGAGGCGCTGCAGCACGTTGGCGACGTCGCGCACGGTGACCAGGTCCTCGATCTCGAGCGCGGAGAGGGTGCCGGTGACCTCGTCGAGCCTCGACTTGTACCGCTCGAGGGTCCGTAGGGCCTGGTTGGCCCGGGACAGGATGGCGCTGGAGTCCTCGAGCACCACCCGGCGACCGGCCACGTACAGCACGATGATGCGCATCGACTGGCTCACCGAGACCACGGGGAAGCCGGTCTGCTTGGCGACCCGCTCGGCGGTGCGGTGCCGGGTACCCGACTCGCTGGTCTCGATCCGCGCGTCGGGAACGAGCTGAGTGGCGGCGCGGAGGATCCGCGTGACATCACGGTCGGTGACGATGGCGCCATCCATCTTGGCGAGCTCGCGCAGGCGAGTGGCCGAGAACTCGACGTCGAGCGGGAACCCACCCGTGGAGACCTGTTCGACGACCCGGTCGCTGCCCAGGACGATCAGGGCGCCGGTACGACCACGGAGGATGCGCTCGAGGCCGTCGCGCAGCTCGGTGCCCGGCGCGACCGCGGCCAAGGTGGCGCGGAGCAGCTCGTCATCGGTGGGCGCGGCGGCCACGGACACCTCCTCCACGAGTGCGGTTCCCCGACCGGAGCGGACGAGGCGGTCCCGCGGCATCCTATCGAGCGGTCGGTCACAGCCCGATCACGATCGGGGTCCGGATCCCGTCGACGACCGAGGCGCACCGTCGACGCACGGGCCGGCGGGCCTACCTGTCAGCGAGAACCGGCGCGGTCGTCACGGGCCAGCACGACGGCGTCGAGCACCGTGCCGGCCTCGACGACCCGCATCCCGTCGGGGACAGGCCCGGCACCGAGCACCCCGGGCGGGGTGACCGCCCGCGTGAAACCGAGCCTGGCCGCCTCGGCGAGCCGGCGGTGCGCCCCGGTGACCGGCCGAACCTCGCCGGCGAGCCCGACCTCGCCGAACGCGACCGTGCCGGAGGGGAGCGGGCGGTCGGTGAGCGCACCGGCGAGTGCCAACGCGGCCGCGAGGTCTACCGCGGGCTCACCGAGCCGCACGCCTCCGACCGTGGCGACGTAGACATCGTGGTTGCCGAGCGGTGCCTCAGCCCGGCGGGCCAGGACCGCGAGCACCATGTCGACGCGCCTCGCGTCGAGCCCTGACGTGGACCGCCTCGGAGTGCCTCCACCTCCTGGTGCCACCAGCGCCTGCACCTCGGTGACGAGCGGTCGCCGGCCTTCGAGGGTGACCGTGACGCAGGTACCGGGGACGGCGGCGGTGCGGCTGGACAGGAACAGCCCGCTGGGGTCCGCCAGCCCGACGATGCCGACATCGGACAGGTCGAAGCAGCCGACCTCGTCGGTGGGACCGAAGCGGTTCTTCACCGCACGGACCAGACGAAGCCGCGAGTGCCGGTCGCCGTCGAACTGCACCACGACGTCGACGAGGTGCTCGAGCACTCGCGGGCCGGCGATCGAGCCGTCCTTGGTGACATGGCCGACGAGCAGCACGGCAGCGCCATGTTCCTTGGCCACCCGGATGAGGGATGCCGCGACCTCGCGCACCTGCGCGACGTTGCCGGCCGCTCCCTCGACCTCGGCACTGCACAGCGTCTGCACCGAGTCGACGACGACCAATTGCGGGCCGAGCTGCTCGACCTGCGCCAGCACGGTGGCGAGATCGGTCTCGCTGGCCAGGTAGAGGCTGCGTGCCATGGCCTCGATGCGCTCGGCCCGGGCGCGGACCTGCGCGGTCGACTCCTCGCCACTGACGTAGAGCACCCGCCGCTCGCCGTCCCGGCCGCTGCGCGCGGCGCGGGCGGCGACGTCGAGCAGCAGCGTCGACTTGCCGATGCCCGGTTCTCCGGCGACCAGCACCACCGCTCCGGGGACGAGCCCACCCCCGAGCACCCGGTCGAACTCGGGGACACCGGTCGGCTGCGCCTCGGCGTGGCTCGCGTCGACCTCGCCGATCGGCACCACCGGACGCGCAGCGGATGCCGCCACGGTGCGCCCGGCCGGGGCCACACCGGTCTCGGCGACCGACCCCCATGCCTGGCACTCACCGCACCGACCGACCCACTTCGCGGTCTGCCAGCCGCACTCCGCACACCGGAACGCGGCGCTCGTCCGTGCGGAACGCTTCGAGGAGGCGGGCATGGCCGACACGCTAGGCGGGCGTACCGACATCCGGGCCGGCGACACGAGGGGTGCACCAGGTCCGGCCGCGCAACCGACGGCTGCGATCGCGAGCCGACCGACGGTTGTCTGCGACCGATACGGACGTCGTCGGAGTGAGCACCCGCACGCCGCAGTGGCGTCGGTCTACCGGTCGGTGACGGGAACCGGCGGTACCGGCTCGTCGTGCACAGTGCGGGCGATGGCCTCGTTGACGGCATCCGACAGCGAGAGGCCGCGGCTCTCCACCATGGTGAGGATCACGATCGTCGCGTCGGGGTCGAGGTCCACGGTCACCTGCATGGGCACAGCATGCCGCGCGCCGCGCCGCACCGCGACACTGCGGCCACACCGATTCGCGGACGGACCCGGATGCGAGGAGGCTCGGGCCGACGAGGGCCCGAGCCTCCTCGAGCGGATGCCGGCGATGCGCGGCATCCGCCCGCGTCAGCCGGCGACCACGTCGAGCCGGACCGCCGCCTGCACCTCGGGGTGCAAGCGAACCAGCGCGGTGTGCGTGCCGACGGTTCGAATCGGGGCGGGGACCTCGATGCGCCGCTTGTCGAGCTCGGGCCCACCGGCCGCGCGGACCGCTGCCGCGATGTCGGCCGTCGAGACCGCGCCGAACAGGCGGCCACCCGAGCCGGCGTGGGCGGAGACCCGCACCGGCGTGTTCTCGAGGTTGCCCTTGATCGACGTCGCCTCCTCGAGCGACTTCACCGCGCGGACCTCGCGGCCCCGGGCGAGAGCGTCGACCTGCTTCTGGCCGCCCTTGGTCCACGCCGTGGCCAGACTGCGACGGAACAGGAAGTTGCGGGCGTAGCCGTCCTTGACGTCGACGACGTCACCGGCGGCGCCGAGGCCGGAGACCTCGCTGGTGAGGATGACCTTCATGAATGCTTCCTAACGTTGACGCCGTCCCGGGCTCCCCGCGAAGCATCGGAGCCGGGTCCCACGCCATGCGTGGGAAGAACGAGCGAAGAACTTCGTGGGGGAATCAGCGGGACGAGCTCGAGTACGGCAACAGCGCCATCTCGCGCGCGTTCTTCACGGCGTTGGCGATGAGTCGCTGCTCCTGCACCGACACACCGGTGACCCGACGGGCGCGGATCTTGCCGCGGTCGGAGATGAACTTGCGCAGCAGCGCGGCGTCCTTGTAGTCGATGTTCTCGACCTTCGCGGCCTTGAGCGGGTTGGCCTTCTTCTTGGGTTTGCGGATGACGGGCTTGGCCATCGTGGTGCTCTCCTTCTGCCGACCGTGGCGGCCGGCGGACGAGCCCTGGTCTCCCAGGGATGGTGTGACGTTGTCAGGGGATGACGCCCGCGTGGCGTGGGTGCCGCGCGGACAGGGGTCGAGCGGTCAGGGTGGAACGGTCAGAAGGGCGGTTCGTCGTAGGCCGGCGCCTGGCCCCAGCCACCGCCCTGCGGTGCCCCGCCCTGCTGGCCACCGGCCGGCTGGCCCTGAGGCTGCTGCGGAGCCTGCTGGCCACCGCCCCAGCCACCTTGCTGCCCTCCGCCGCCCTGGGGGGCGGAGCCGCCGGTGGCCCACGGGTCCTGCTGCTGGCCGCCACCGAAGCCGCCGCCACCGCTGCCGCGCTCGGCCTTGGTGACCTTCGCCGAGGCGTACCGCAGGGACGGGCCGACCTCGTCGACGTCGAGCTCGACGACGGTGCGCTTCTCGCCCTCCTTGGTCTCGTACGAGCGCGACTTGAGCCGGCCCGTGACGACGACGCGGGTGCCTCGGTTCAGCGACTCGGCGACGTTCTCGGCCGCGTCGCGCCAGATGGCGCAGCGCATGAAGAGGGTCTCGCCGTCCTTCCACTCCTGCGACTGCCGGTCGAACGTGCGCGGCGTGGACGCCACGGTGAAGTTCGCGACGGCGGCGCCGGAGGGCGTGAACCGCAGCTCGGGGTCGGCCGTGAGGTTGCCGATGATGGTGATGGTGGTCTCGCCTGCCATGGACTGGTCCCTTCCGAGTGACGTCTCGTGCGGTGGTGGACCGTGACTCAGGCGCCGGGACGCATGAGCTTGGTGCGCATGACCGACTCGTTGAGGCCGAGCTGACGGTCGAGCTCCTTGGCGGTGGCCGGCTCGGCCGTGAAGTCGACGACGGCGTAGATGCCCTCGGCCTTCTTCTTGATCTCGTAGGCCAGCCGGCGACGGCCCCAGATGTCGACGTTGTCGACGGTGCCGCCGTCCTTGGTCACGACTCCGAGGAACCGGTCGAGCGAGGGCTGGACGGTTCGGTCGTCGAGCTCGGGGTCGAGGATGACCATGAGTTCGTACTGACGCATGCGATAACCCGCCTCCTTTGGTCTGTAGCGGCCACGGTCCTTCCGTGACAGGAGGGTATGCATCGGCGCCGACCCGGCCGCGGAGTTGTCCACAAGCCTTCGGCGCAACCGGGCAAGCGTACCGGCGCCCTCGTCGTGCACCCAATCGACGCTGGAAGAACCACGATCGGGCGGACGACCCGGGCCGGGTGCCGGTGGCTGCACCCTGACCGCCGGCCCCGCGCGGCGGCATCCGCTACTGACGGTCCCCGGCCGGAGCCGCCGAGGGGGTGGGCAGGCTGATCGACGGGGTAGGTGTCGGCTGCTTCGTGCGGGTGCGGGTCGGCCGCGGTCTGGTCGGGCCCGGTGAGGGCGAGAACGACGGCGGCACGACCGACGGGTCGTCGGTGGGGTCGGGCGGGTTCGGTGGGTCGGGTTCGGGGTCCGGGTCCTCCGGCGGTGGTGGAGGCGGGTCGGCGTCACGGTTGATGTTGGCCGGCTCCGGGAAGTCGATCTCCTCGGTTCCGTCGAGCGCCGCCTCCATGTAGGCGGTCCAGATGCGCGCCGGGAACGTGCTCCCGGTAATGTCGCCGGAGGACGGAAGATCCTCCATCTGCAGCTCCTCGCCCTTCGCGCCGGAGCGGTAGAGGCCGACCGCGGTGGCGAGCTGCGGCACGTAGCCGTCGAACCAGGCCGAACGGAAGCTCTCCGAGGTGCCGGTCTTCCCGGCCGCCGGGCGGTCGAGGTTGCGCCCGATGTACCGCGCCGTGCCGTCCTCGACGGGTGCCTGCATCGCCGTGATGACGTCGGCCATGAGATCGCGGTCGAAGACCTGGTCGGTGCGCGGCACGACGTCGATGGCCGGTGCGCGGTTGGCGTCGGGGAACCGGATCTGCTTGACCAGGTAGGGCTCCGCGCGCACTCCCTGCGCGGCGATGGTGGCGTAGGCGTTGGCCA
>JBOFLR010000157.1:0-4554 GCA_051657965.1 Dermatophilaceae bacterium | reverse complement strand
GCCGTCGGCGAAGGGCTGCTGACCGACCGTGGATCCGAGCGGGCCGGCGTGGAGGCCGGAGGCGATGGTCGAGCAGCGCAGCGCCGGCGTGTGCCGATCCGGACACCAGAGACCCTGGCCCGCGGGGATACTCAGCCTGAGGACCGATCCGGCGACGTCGTACGTCGCGCGGGTGCTCGAGCGAGAGGCCCAGTGGGGAAGGTAGTACGGCAGCCATCGGTCGCTCGCGAGGTCGCTCCCCTCGAAGTGCTCCGTGGCCGGATGCTCCCGATGCGTCATGCCTGTCGATCCTCGCTGCGGCACTCTTGCCAGGCAACTGGCAGAACCGTCGTGTGGCACGACTTCTCTGCCACACTCGGCCGATGACCGAGCGAGCGGATGCCGTGCGCCCGGCTCGTCGCGTCGTGGCGCTGACCGGCGAGCGGATCGCAGCGTTCGAGCTCGGCATCGCGGCGCAGGTCTTCGGGCTCGATCGCGGCGACGACGGCCTTCCGGTCCACGAGTTCCTGCTCTGCGGAGTCCGACCCGGACCGGTGCCATCGACCTCTGGTTTCGACGTCCTCGTGCCGCACGATCTCGGGGCGCTCACGCGGGCGGACCTGGTCGTGGTCCCGGCGTGGCCCACCCTCGACGATCCGGTGGCGCCGCAGGTGCTCGACGCGCTGCGCGTGGCCGTAGGTCGCGGGGCGGACCTGTTGACCATCTGTTCCGGCGCGTTCCCGGCCGCGCAGGCCGGGCTGCTCGACGGGCGCACGGTCACCACCCACTGGCAGTTCGTCGACCGGCTCGCCCGGGCCCACCCTCGCCTCCACGTCGAACCCGACGTGCTCTATGTCGAGGACGGACCCGTCGTCACCAGCGCAGGCGCCGCCGCCGGCATCGACGCGTGCCTGCACCTCGTGCGCCGCGACCACGGAGCGGCGGTGGCCAACGCGCTCGCCCGCCGGATGGTCACCGCCGCACATCGGGCCGGCGGACAGGCCCAGTTCGTCGACCACGCCGTCGGGCTGCATCCCGCACCACCCGGAGGCGACATCCGCGACCTCCTGGAGTGGATGCGCGACCACCTTGCCGACGAGCTCCGCGTCGACGACCTGGCGCGACGGATCGCGGTGGCGCCGCGTACCTTCGCCCGGAGGTTCCGGGCGTCGACCGGCACTACCCCGCACCGCTGGATCATCGAGCAACGACTCTCGCTCGCCGAGGAGCTGCTGGAGCGCACCGACCTCGGCGTCGACGCCGTCGCGGCACGGACCGGCATGGGCACGGCGGACGGGCTGCGCCGGCAGTTCGCCCTGCGCCGAGGCACCACTCCGGCAGCGCACCGACGGGCGTTCCGGCACTCCGCCACCACGCGGCCGGGCGGGCGGTCCCCGTCCAGATAGGCGATCGCGGCGACATCCGACGGCGACTCCGGCGACATCCGACGACGGCTGCGGCACCGGCACCGGCACCGGCACCGGCACCGGCACCGGCACCGGCACCATGCTGGCGAGGCTCAGTGCTCGAGGTCGAGTCGCGGAAGCCAGCGCAGCCAGCGCGGGAACCACCAGGCCCGCTCGCCGAGGAGCCGCAGCACCGCCGGCGAGAGCACCATCCGCACCAGGGTCACGTCGACCAACACAGCTGTCGCGAGCCCGAGCCCGATCATCCGGATCTCGCTTTGGTCCTCGAGGATGAAGCCCGTGAACACGAGGGTCATGATCGCCCCGGCGGCACTGATGATGCCGGCAGTGGCACCGATGCCGCGAGTCACCGACTCGACGGCCCCGTGCCCGGAGAGCCAGAGCTCACGGACCCGGGAGAGCAGGAACACGTTGTAGTCCATGCTCAGGCCGAACAGGATCGCGAACATCAGCATCGGCACGAACGAGATGATCGGCTGCTCGCTCACGCCGAGCAGCCGCGCGCCGGTCTCGGTCTGGAAGGCGAGGGTCACCACACCGTAGGCGGCGCCGATCGACAGCAGGTTGAACACCGAGCTCACCAGCGGCAGCCAGATCGACCGGAACAGGATGGTGAGCAGCACCAGCGACAGCCCGACCACCACGCCGATGAGCAACAGCAACCGGTCCGCGACCGCCTGGGCGAGGTCGTCGAAGGCGGCCGTGACCCCGCCGACGTGTGCCTGGGCGCCGGTGCCGGCGGTGGCGGCAGGCACGATGTCGTCCCGCAGGGTGTCGACGAGGTCGGATGTCGCCTCGTCCTGCGGCCGGCTCTCCGGGACCACGGTGATGACAGCGGCATCTCCGCCCGAGTTCGTCTGCGGCGGAGTCACGTTGACCACATCGTCCAGTCGCCCCGCGCGATCGGTGATGGCGGTGAGCACCCGCTCGTCCTCGGCGGCATCGCCGGGCAGGTCGACGGCGACGAGCAGCGACCCGTTCACGCCCGGCCCGAACCCCTCGGCGAGACGGTCGTAGGCGATCTTCCGGGTGTCGTCGTCCGGGCGCGTGCCGTCATCCGGGTTGCCGAGGCTGAGACCGAGTGACGGGGCGGCCATCGCGAGCAGCACCACGCTCGTCACCACCGTGCCGAGCACCGGGCGGCGCGAGACGGCCTCGGCGAGCGCCCGAGCACGCCGTCCTTCGCGCTCGGGCGCGGCGTGCGCCTCCGTGGTGCGGCGCTCGGCCTTGGGCAGCACCCGGCGGCCGACGATCGCGAGCAGTGCCGGCACCAGGGTCACCGCACCGATCGCGCAGATGGCGACGACCAGGCCGGCGGCGAACCCCATCCGGGCGATGAGCGGGATGCCGGTGACGAACAGCGCCGAGATCGAGATGACGACGATCGCACCCGCGGCGAGCACGGCGACTCCGGTCGACCCGGCGGCGTGGCCGGCAGCGGTCACGGGATCCTCGCCCCGACGCAGCCGGTCGCGGAACCGCGCCACCATGAAGAGTGCGTAGTCGATACCGGCGCCGAGCCCGAGCATTACCACCAGCGTCGGCGCCACGCTGGGGATCGAGACGTAGGCCGAGACGATGGTCAGCAGGACGGTGCCCACGACGACGCTCACGAGAGCCGCGACCAGGCTCACCGCCATCGCGGTCATCGACCGGAAGAGCAGGCTGAGGATGACGATCGCCCCGATGATGCCGATGACCTCGCCGATCGGCACCGCCCGAGGGCCCTGCAGGCCAACGAGATTCCCGCGGTAGGAGACTTCGAGGCCGTCGTCGACCGCCGGCTCCATCGCCGCGCGGAGGTCGTCGTAGACCCCGGCCGGCAGGTCTCCGGCCGGCTCGTCGTGCTGCACCCCGACGAAGGCGATGCGACCGTCGGGCGAGGTCTGCGGCGGCGTCACCGATTGCACCGACTCGACCTCGGACAGTGCCGTGAACGCTTCGCGGACCAGCGGTGCGGAGGCTCCGCCCTCGGCGAGCGCACCGTCGGCGGATGCCGCGACCACCACCTGGGTGATCTCGCCGGCCTGGCTGGGGAACCGCTCCTCGAGCAGGTCGGTCGCGGCCTGGCTATCGGCGCCCGGGATCGCGAAGTCGTCGGTGAACCCCGCGCCGCTCGACCCCGCGAGCCCACCGCCGGCGACGATGACGAACAGCACCGCTGCCACCGTGACCCACCGTCGGCGAGCGCAGGCCCGGGCGATCGCGCCGATCGTGCGTGCGAAGCGTCCGCCGCTGCTGGAGGACGGCTCGGCGACGGGACCAGGTGCCGTTGCATCAGTTGTTTCAAGCATGTGTTTGACCCTAGCATGGCTGCCAATGACGACGACGCCAGAACGGCTGCTCTCCGCCACCGCCGGCCTCCTGGCGGAGCGTGGTGCGAGTCGCGTGTCGTTGCGCGACATCACCGAGGCCGCCGGCGCCAACGTCGCCGCGGTCGGCTACCACTTCGGCTCCAAGGACGCATTGGTCTCGCGCGTCATCCGGGAGTCGCTCGAAGCCACGACGCGCGACCGACGGGAGGCGGTCATGGCGCTGGCCGAGGACGCCTCCCTTCCCGACCTGGTGCGCGCCTGGGTCGGCCACGGCCTCGGGCCGCCCGACCGGGACGAGCACCTGCCGTGGCGGGTCGTCGAACAGCAGCTCGCCGATCCCGACCCGGCCGTCCGGGCCGTCTTCGACGCCGCCGTCGCCCAGGTCGACGGTCTGCTCACCGCCCGGCTGCGGCGACACCTGCCCGACCTCTCCGACGCGGAGCTGCGGGTGCGGCAGCTAGCCGTCGTCGGGATGCTGGGCGGCACCACTGCCCTGCTCCGGCGCCGGATCGGTATGGACCTGGACTCCACCGTCCGCGACGGGCTGCTCGCCTTCATCGTCGGCGGGCTGGAGGCACCCCCGGCCATCGGTCGAGCACAAACGGCGACGCGGAGGCGATGACCCCGGCGCGAGGTACGGCGCGCCGGCGGCATGGAGACCGGCGACGCGGGGGCGGGCGCTGGCACAGCGCGGTCTGCGCGGCCGCTCCGTCATCCGGCGAGCCCGTTGCGGTGCGCCCACACCACGGTCTGCACCCGGTCCCGCGTCCCGATCTTGGCCATGGCCCGGCCCAGGTGGGACTTCACGGTACTGACCTCCACCACCAGGATCC
>JBOFLR010000156.1:0-9922 GCA_051657965.1 Dermatophilaceae bacterium | reverse complement strand
GGGCACCACTGCGCGACCGGGCAGGCCCCGCATGCCGGTTTGCGTGCATGACAGGTGCGGCGGCCATGGAAGATCACCGCATGGCTGAGCATCGTCCACTCGCGGCGCGGGATGAGCTCGCCGATCTGGTGCTCGACCTTGACCGGATCGGTGTCGGTGGTCCACTGCCAGCGCCGCACGAGCCGCCCGACATGCGTGTCGACGGTGATGCCGGGCACGTCGAATGCGTTGCCGAGCACGACGTTCGCGGTCTTGCGGCCGACGCCCGGCAGGGTGACGAGGTCGTCCAGCCGGCCGGGCACTTCGCCGTCGAAGCGCTCGACGAGCGCCTGGGCGAGTCCGGTGACCGCCGCGGTCTTCGCGCGGAAGAAGCCGGTGGGCTTGAGCACCGCCTCCATCTCCTCGCGATCGGCGCCGGCGAGGTGCTGCGCGGTGGGCCAGCGGCCGAAGAGCCGAGGAGTGACCGAGTTGACCATGACGTCGGTGGTCTGCGCGCTGAGCACGGTGGCCACGAGCAGCTGCAGCGGGGTCTCGAAGTCGAGTTCGCAGTGCGCGTACGGATATCTCGCGAGCAGCGCCGTGTGGATGCGGCGGGCGCGGCGCTTCAGCGCGACGGGCGACTCGTCCCCGGCGCGCAGGCGTCGGACGGCTCGCGAAGGGGCGGGAGACACGCCCGAGAGCCTACGTGGCACGAGTCGCCGCGCATCTCGACGCCATGGCGCCCATCCGCGTCACCGGCGTCCACCTCCCGACGCTCCCGACGCTCCCGACGCTCCCGACCCATTCGGACGCCATGGCGCCCACCCGCGTCACCGGCATCCACGGGAGGGCTCCACGAGGCCTGCCGGCTCGACGTCATCCGCTCTGGCACACTTCAGTGTCGTGGACCACGACGTCGTGCGCAGAGCGCCACTGTTCGCTCCCCTCGACGAGCAGGCGGCGGAGACCCTCATCGCGTCGATGAGCCCGGCGCGCCTGGAGCGGGGCGACATCCTCTTCCACGAGGGCGACCAGGGGGACCGGCTCTACGTCATCGGCGAGGGCAAGATCAAGCTGGGCCGCTCGAGCAGCGACGGCCGCGAGAACCTGCTCGCCATCCTCGGTCCGGGCGAGATGTTCGGTGAGCTCTCCCTGTTCGACCCGGGTCCGCGCACCGCCACCGCCACCGCGGTCGCCGAGGCCCAGGTGGTGTCGATGGGCCAGGAACAGCTGCGCGCCTTCCTCGGCGCGCACCCCGATGTCGCCCTCACCCTGCTCGCTGCGCTGGCCCGCCGGCTGCGCCGCACCAACGAGGTGCTGGCCGACCTCGTCTTCACCGACGTGCCCGGGCGGGTGGCCAAGGCGCTGCTCGACCTCGCCAGCCGGTTCGGCCGGCCGGTCGAGGAGGGCCTCATGGTGGCCCACGACCTCACCCAGGAGGAGCTCGCCCAGCTGGTCGGAGCCTCCCGTGAGACGGTCAACAAGGCACTGGCCGACTTCGCCGGCCGTGGCTGGCTGCGGCTCGAGGCCAGGGCGGTGCTGCTCCTCGACGTCGAGCGGCTCCGGCGCCGGGCCCGCTGACCCGGCACGTGGGTCGCCACACCTGGCGCACGCGTCACCGCGCACCCCGGCTCACGCGTCACCGCGCACCCCGGCTCACGCGTCAGCGCGCACCTGCCTCACGCGTCAGCGCGCACCCCGGCTCACGCGTCACCGCGCACCCCGGCTCACGCGTCACCGCGCACCCCGGCTCACGCGTCAGCGCGCGTTAAGGTGCGGCGTCACCGGGCGCCTCGGCGCGCACGGAGGTAGTCGAGCTGGGCCCGGATCGACAGCCGCGCTGCCGGCCACACCTCCTGCGGCACGCCCGCATACACCCGTCGCAGCACGCCCTCGACCGGGTCGTCCTCGACCGCGGCCCCGTCGGCGAGCGCCTGCCGCACCTGCTCGAGCCGCTCCGCGCGGTGGGTGCGGTAGTACGCGACCATCGCCGCGGCATCCGGGACGACCGGCCCGTGCCCGGGGAGGATGACGGTCACCTCGCCGTTGCCGGTGAGCGCCGAGATCCGCCCAAGCGAAACGAGATACGCATCCAGCTCGCCGTCGGGGTGGGCGACGACGGTGGTGCCGCGGCCGAGCACGGTGTCGCCGGTGAGCAGGGCGGCGTCGGCGGGGAGGGCGAGGGAGACGGAGTCGGCGGTGTGGCCGGGCGTGGCGACGACCCGCACCTCGAGCCCCCCGGAGCGGATGACGTCGCCGTCGCGGAGGTCGTCGTGGCCGCCGCCCACCGCGCGCGTCGGGGCGCCGGTGAGCTCGGCGAAGCGGCCTGCCGACTCGGCGTGGTCGTGGTGGCCGTGGGTGAGCACGGTGAGCGCGACCCGGGCATCGTGCGCGGCCACGTGGTGGACGATCGCGGCGAGGTGCCGCTCGTCGAGCGGCCCCGGGTCGACGACCACGGCGTCGGTGGCGCCCGGCTCGAGCAGCACCCAGGTGTTGGTGCCGTCGAGCGTCATCGGCCCCGGGTTGGGCGCGAGGATGCAGTGCGCCCGCTCGGTCACCGCTCCCCCGGCCCAGCCGGTAGCCGGGGGCGGCGGTACTGCCTCGCCGGACATCACGGGCGCCCCGCGAGGTCGGTGGTGCGGATGCCGTGGAGCAGCCAGTCCAGACCGGCGCGGAACAGCTCGTCGCGGTCGACCCCCACGTCGACCGGCGCGGTGCCGCTGAGCACCCGGGCCAGCTCGTGCGCCCGGCGACGCGGGTCCGCGCCCTGACCGGCGGCGCCGGCGACCAAGGTCTCGGCGTGGACATAGGCGAGCAGCCACCGGGAAGCCGTCACGAAGATGGCCGCTGCGCGCTCGGCTGACAGGCCGAGCCTGATCAGCGCGCGAGTCTCGGCCTGGACCGTGGCTTCGGTACTGGCCGCCGGGCCGCGGGTGAGGAGGTAGCCCGCAACGCCCGGATGACGGAGATAGATCGATCGCGCCGAGATCGCGAGCCGGCGGGTGACGTCGCACCACTGTGATGCGGTGCCGACCGCGTCGTAGGCGGGCGCCACGCCGTCGACCACCTCGCCCAGCAGCTCCTCGATCACGAGGTCGAGGAGTTCGGTCTTGGTCGCGACGTACCGGTAGACAGCCGGGGCGGTGACGCCGAGATCGACTGCGAGCCGGCGCATCGTCAGCGAGCCGAGGCCGTCATGACGGATGACGCCCAGCGCTGCCGCCACGAGGAGGTCGCGGTCGAGCACGCGTCGGTCGGTCCCGGCTGACATCCACTCATTGTCGACCACAACCCCGGCGCACCAGGCTTCGTCCTACCGCCCACGAGCCGGTGGTGTCGCGACGACCGTGAGATTCCCGGCGGCAGCGGCGAGTTGGCGCCGGTCCTTCCCAAGATCACATTCCCTCGAGCAGCACCGTCGTCCGCTGCTGCACCTTCATACCCGCCGTCGAGCTGCAACCCAGGAAGTCACTGACACCGGACGCCATGGGGCCGCGTAGGCCGGGCCGAATGGTGAAAGTACCCATTGCCCGCCGGTATACCGTGAACTATGTTCACCACCCATGACCGAGCGTCCTGAGTCCTCCCTTCTCGACATTCGCTACGCCCACGACGGCACGTCGGTGGAGCCGCTGGCCGACGGTGCGCCAGTGCACCCACGGTGGCGCATCCATCCGCTCCGAGCCGCAGCAGTCGCCGAGTCGCCACCACGGCGCCTCGCCAGCGCGATCGACCGCCACCCCGTGCTCGCCTGCGTCAGCGTCCTCGTAGCCACCATGGTGGTCCAGTTCGGCATCGGTGATCTTGTCGGTTCCGCTGTCGCCGCCGTCGCGCCACTGGAGGACCCGTATCTCGAAGAGGTCGCCGGCTCGGGGGCGACCGTCGTCTCCCAACTCATCGCAGCAGTGGCGGCAACTGCCTTCGTCCTGTGGCTCGGCTGGTGGCGGGCGATCGGCCTCACCTGGGCTGGATCACTTCGCCATCTCTACCTGCTCTGGGTTCCTGTCCTCACCCTTGTCGTCCTCTTTCTTCTCACGCCGATGTCCGAGACCGTCGACGGGCAGTGGCTCGCGGTCAGCGTGCCGAAGAACATGCTCACCGGCTACGTCGAGGAAGTCGTGGTCCGTGGTGTCATCCTCTTCATCCTGCTCCGCGCCTGGCGGCACCGATCGTTTGGCGTGCTACGGGCGGTGGTCGTGTCGAGCCTGCTGTTCGGTGCCGCCCATCTCATCGGCCTGCTCGGCGGCGGCAACGTGTTGTCCCTGTCCTCGCAAGCGATCTATGCGACGTTCCTCGGTGTCGGCTTCGCGGCAGTCCTCGTGCGCACCAACACGATCTGGCCCCTTGTCGTTCTTCACGGGCTCATCAACGTCGTCGTCGGCGACGTCGCACCAAAGGAGAGCGTGGTCGCGACCACGGACACCTTCGTGCTCGGCGCGATCATCCTCGTGGTCCCGCTGCTCGTCCACGGTCTGGTGCTCGTGCGGCGTCGGCGTCGGTCCGTGGTCGGCACCAGCCCCGCGGCGGCCGCGACACAATCGGCCTGAGCGGCGTGCACGAGGCCGGTGTGACGGCCGGCCTGAGTGATGACAGCAGTCTCGGCGCCGACCGGCCCGAGCAGCGCGCACGAGGCCGGTGTGACGACCGGCCGACAGGCAGTCGACCGAGACGCGACCGCTCGTCCCCGATGACCGCGCCGATCGCTCGTGGGTCACGCCACCATGTCCTGTCGGCCGGTCGGCGGGCTCTCGGGCACGCCCCCCTCACGCACGACGCGCCACGAGCGCAGCGCCCAGCGGGTCCACTGCTGCTCGTGCATGACGTCCTCGTAGGAGAACCGCAGTGACGTCCAACCGAACACGGCGAGCTCGGTGTGTCGACGGCAGTCCTTCCGCAGCCCCCGCCGCGTGCCGTGGTGCTCGAACCCGTCTGCCTCGACGATCAGCTGCAGCTCCTCACTGCCGAGGTCGGCGACGACGAAGACGCCGGGCTCGGCGATCGTGAGCTGCGGGGTGAGCGTGTATCCCTCCTCGATGGTCAGGGCGCGCAAGACTGATTCCATCGGGTTGGCCGCACGCCCATCGGCGTGCCCGGCCACCTGTCGCGCCGCACCCGAACCCGCGCCGCGAAGGTGTCCTGCCGCGGCGCGCAGCTCGGTGACGGACACCGCCTGGCAACGGAGCGCGGAGTCGGCCACAGCCAACGCTTCAGGGAAGGACAGCACGCGTGCGCAGTCGAGAACCGTACGTAGCGGGGTGGTGACGGCGCCATCATGATCGCTACTGTGCAGGTCGCTCCAATGCACCTCCATCCCTGCCCGTCGTCCTGCTTCGAGGCGCCGCTTCCGGCGCACCGTGACCGACGGCTCGGTCGGCGGGGTGGCGACCTTCCAGCCGTAGTGCACGGCCGCGCTCAGGTGAGAGAGCGTCCCGGCAGATGCACGAGCAGCGCTCAGGTGCGCAGCGGCATCAGGCAGCTGGTACCGGCCCCGGCGCACCCGCTCGATCACGCCCGCGACGGCTCCCTCGACCGCGCTCCGGCGGTGGGCCCGGCACAGCTCGGCCCACGACGCCGTTCCGCCAAGTCGCCGCACGGTGGCAGCGACGTCCGGCATCCGGCGAGCATGCCACCACGACACCGAGCCGGCCGGCCGTCATCCACAGGCTCGGCCGGCCGACAGGACATCGCACACCGGTGCATCGACCTCACGCGGGACGAAGCGGCAGACGCTCACCGCCGACGCAGGCACTGCCTGTTCGTCGGCGGAGCGCGTCGTCTCAGCGGAGGGCGGCGTGGAAGGCGAGCGCGCCGTCACCGGCTCACGGCAGGTCGGTACGCAGCACCGGTGCGCCGTCGACGCTGCGGACCAGCCGCGGCACCACGCGGATGACGCGCGGCCGGTCCTCGAGGAACGCCCGCGCCGAGTCGAACCCGGCGAGCTGCTCCAGCGAGACCACCGTCGGCGGCAGCATCGGAGCCGCGCCAGCCGCGTGCCGCCGCAGGAGCTCGCCCGGTCGCACCCACTCGCTCGCGTCGGACTCCCCGCTCGCGGTGCGCGCGACCTGGCCGGGCGGCATCCGGGCCGCGAGGATCCAGGTGTCGAACCGGCGCGGCTCGAACTCCGGTGTCACCCAGTGTCCTCGGGCCCGGAGGTCGGCCACCGCCACGACCACCCCGCACTCCTCCGCGACCTCACGCACCGCCGCGGCCGCCCGCGGAGCGGCCTCGACCACGGACACCCCCATCTCCGCGGCGAGGTCGACGAGGCCCGGCGTCCCGAGCGGCAGCCGGGCGTCGGCGTCGTCCACCGCACCGCCGGGGAAGACATAGGTGGCCGGAGCAAAGGCCATGGTCCGCACCCGTCGCTGCACGAACACCTCGACACCGCCGGTGTCGGTGTCGGTGTCGGACCACGCGCCGACCGGCAGGTCGCGCACGAGCATGACCGTGGATGCCGGGCGCGGCACCACCGCCGGACGCCCCGCGGCGAGCCACTCCTCCGCGAGGGCGCGCTGTGCACCCAACAGCGGCACGTCGACCGAGCGGCCCGCGCGATTGGCGCGACTCGGGCGGCTGGCGCGACTCGGGCGGCTGGCGCGACCCGGGCGGCGCGCGCGACTCGGGCGGCCTGGGCGACCCGCGCGGCCCGGCCGTTCAGTCACGCACGTGCAGGATCGCCTCGACCTCGACCGGTGCGCCCAGCGGGAGCGCGGCGACCCCGACCGCCGACCGGGCGTGCCGGCCGGCATCTCCGAATACCTCGGCGAAGAGCTCGCTCGCGCCGTTGACGACGAGCGGCTGGCCGGTGAAGCCCGGCGCCGAGGCGACGAAGCCCACGACCTTCACGACCCGCTCGACCTGCTCCAGCGACACCACCGAGGCCACCGCGGCGAGCACGCCGAGCGCGCACACCCGGGCCAGCTCGGCGGCCCGCTCCGGTGCGACCAGCCCGGGGCCCTCGCCCACCAGGCCGACCTCGAGCAGCGCTCCGTCGACCACCGGCACCTGGCCCGACACGTAAACCCGTGACCCGTCGAGCACCGCCGGCACATACGCAGCGACGGGCGGCACCAGCGGCGGCACGGTGAGGCCGAGGGCCGCCATCCGCTCCGCGACGGCGGGCACCGTTCAGGCCTTCGGGCGCTTGAGGTACGCCACGAGGTTGCCCTCGGGCATGGCGAGCACCTGGACGAGCTCCCAGCCGTCGTCGCCCCACTGGTCGAGGATCTGCTTGGTGGCGTGCACGATCAGCGGGACCGTGGCGTACTCGTACTTGGCCATGGCGGCAGCCTAGCCCCGGCCCGCCACCGGCTAGCGTGGCGGGAGTGGACGACGAATCCGGCACCCTGCAGCGCCCGGCGCGGCCGCCCGACCGCACCGAGGTCACGGGGCCGCTGACGACCGACGTATATGACGTGTGGGAGCCGGCTCCGGCTCGGGCGCGCGGCATCACGGTCGCGCTCGTGCACGGCGGGTTCTGGCGCGAGCGGTACGACCGCACCCATCTGGGCCCGCTCGCCGAGGCCCTCGCCCGCGACGGCTTCCACGCGGTGAGTCTCGAGTACCCCCGGGTCGGGATGCCGGACGGCGGCTGGCCGGGTACGGGCGCGGCGGTCCTGGCGCAGGTCGAGGCCGTGCGCACCGACCCCGACCTCCCCGGCCGCGTCGTCGTGGTCGGCCACTCGGCCGGCGGGCACCTCGCGCTCTGGCTCGCCTCGGGCGGCCGCGCGGCCTGGCTCGCCGGTGTGATCGCGCTCGCCCCGGCCGCCGATCTCGGCGAGGTCGACCGGCTCGGCCTGAGCGACGGGGCAGCGCGCGCGCTCCTCGGTTCCGCCCCCGCGGACGCACCCGAGAACTGGGCCGACGCCGACCCCGCGCGCCAGCAGCTCGGCGTGCCCACCGTCATCCTCACCGGGGATGCCGACGACGTCATGCCCACGTCGGTGGTCGACCGGTACCTCGCGACCCGGCGTGCGGACGAGCCGCTGCACACCGCGGTCGCGCGTGGCGCCGACCACCTCGACCTCGTCGACCCGGCGAGCAGCGCCTACCTGCTCCTCCTCGCCGAGGTCGAGGAGCTCACCCTCCGCCCGCACTGACCTCGCGCGCCGCACCTACGCTGGTCCGATGACGACGCCCCTCTCGCGCGTGCTCGGCGGCGTGCGCCTGCACGTCGTCACCGGCAAGGGCGGCGTCGGCAAGACCACGGTGGCCGGCGCCCTCGCGCTCGCCCTCACCCGACAGGGCCGACGGGTGCTGCTCGTCGAGGTCGAGAATCGCCAGGGCATCAGCCAGCTCTTCGACGTTCCACCTCTCGGCACCGCCGAGGTGCGTCTGGTGAGCGACGACTCGGGCGGTGAGCTGTGGGGGCTCTCGGTCGAGGCCAAGGCCGCGCTGCTCGAGTACCTGCAGACGTTCTACAAGCTCGGCCGGGCCGGCGGCGCGCTCGAACGGCTCGGCGTCGTCGACTTCGCCACCACCATCGCGCCCGGCGTGCGCGACGTGCTGCTCACGGGCAAGGTCTACGAGGCCGTCACCCGCACCTCCGGCCGGCGCCGTGGGCAGGGCGGCCTGGTCTGGGATGCCGTGGTGCTCGACGCCCCGCCCACCGGCCGGGTCACCCGTTTCCTCAACGTCAACAACGAGGTGGCCGGCCTGGCGCGAGTCGGCCCGATCCACAGCCAGGCCGAGGCGATCACCCGCATGCTCACCGACGGCCGCAGCGTCGTGCACGTGGTCACCCTGCTCGAGGAGATGCCGGTGCAGGAGACCGCGGATGCCGTGGCCGACCTCGCCGGAGCCGGTATCCGCCTCGGTGCCGTCGTGGTGAACCAGGTGCGCGAGCCACTCGTCGACGAGCGCATCCTGGCCGCGGCGGCCGCCGACGAGGATGCCGTGACCGCGCGGGTCCGCTCCGATCTCGCCGCGGCCGGGGTGCGTGCCTCGGCCCGCACCGTGACCGGGCTGCTCGACCAGGCGCGCGCCCACGTGGCCCGGGTCGCGCTCGAACGCGACCTCGGCGACGACGTCGCGGCCCTCGGGCTCGCCCGGGTCGACCTCCCGGCGCTGGCCGAGGGCGTCGACCAGGGCGGTGTCGCCGTACTCGCCGGGGAGCTCGCCGAGCAGGGCCTGCGATGACACCGCCGCGCGGGCGGGCGTCATCCGCGCCCCGGCCGGTCGACGTCGACGGCCTGCTCGCCGACCCTGGCACCGGCATCGTCGTGTGCTGCGGCGCCGGCGGGGTCGGCAAGACCACCACCGCTGCGGCGCTGGCGCTGCGGGCCGCCGAGTCCGGGCGGCGGGTGGTCGTGCTCACGATCGACCCGGCCCGCCGGCTGGCCCAGAGCCTGGGCCTGACCGAGCTCGACAACACCCCGCGGCCCGTCCCCGGTGTCGGCGCCGAGAGCGGGGGCGGCCTCGACGCGATGATGCTCGACATGAAGCGCACCTTCGACGAGGTGGTGCTGGCGCACTCCACCCCCGAGAAGGCCGAGCAGATCCTCGCCAACCCCTTCTATCAGGTCGTCTCGAGCTCTTTCGCCGGCACCCAGGAGTACATGGCGATGGAGAAGCTCGGGCAGCTGCGCGCGCAGGCCGAGCGTGAGGGCACCTGGGACCTCGTCGTCGTCGACACCCCGCCGTCGCGGTCGGCACTCGACTTCCTCGACGCGCCCAAGCGGCTGGGCTCCTTCCTCGACGGCCGCTTCATCCGGCTGCTCATGGGCCCGGCGCGCGCCGGCGGCCGAGCCGGGCTACGGGTGTTCTCGTTCGGCGCCAACCTCGCCGCCACGACGATGTCGCGCGTGCTCGGCACCCAGCTGCTCACCGACGTGCAGACGTTCGTCGCGGCGCTCGACACGATGTTCGGCGGGTTCCGCGAGCGTGCCGACGTCACCTACGCCCTGCTCCAGGACCCGACCACGTCGTTCGTCGTGGTCGCCAC
>JBOFLR010000155.1:0-3497 GCA_051657965.1 Dermatophilaceae bacterium | reverse complement strand
GGGAGGGCGGCGGTGGTGGCCTCGGCCGGTTCCGGCGCAACCGCCGCGTAGACCGCACCGGTGAGGAGCAGCCCGACCATGATGAGGACGGCGATCGCCGCCGGGTGGCGACGGCGGGCGGCCAGTGCGTTCACGAGGTGTGCTTCCTGTTCGAGTCGACGGTCGGTGGACGGCAGTGAGATCGGTGGACAGCAGTGAGAAGAGTGGCTACTTGAGGACGTAGATCATGATGAACAAGGCGATCCAGACGACGTCGACGAAATGCCAGTAGTAGGACGTCACGACGGCACCGTTGGCCTGGGCGTGGGTGTAACGACGCGTGGTGAAGGTGCGGCCGATGATCAGCAGGAACGCGATCAGCCCGCCGGTGACGTGCAGGCCGTGGAAGCCGGTGGCGAGGTAGAAGACCGATCCGTAGGGGTCGGAGGAGAGCGTGACGCCCTCGGTGACGAGGTGGGCGTACTCGTAGACCTGGCCGGCGATGAAGACGGCACCGAAGAGGTAGGTGACGGCATACCACTCCCGCATGCCCCACGCGCTGACCTTGGACAGCGGGGTGCCGGCCGGGCGGGCGGCGACGCCCTTCTCGGCCTGCAGCACCCCGAGCTGGCACCACACCGACGAGACGACCAGGACGATGGTGTTGGCGAGAGCGAACGGGACGTCGAGCTGCGCGGTGCGCTCGCCCCACAACTCGGGCTCGAACCCCCGGATCGTGAAGTAGAACGCGAACAGCGCGGCGAAGAACATCAGCTCGCTGGACAGCCACACCATGGTGCCGACCGCGACCATGTTGGGCCTCGTCGCAGGGCCCTGCCCGGGGATGGACGCGACCGGGCTCACGGGCCGATCTGCTGTCGTAGATGCCACGTCTCGCATTATGCCGACATTCATCGCGGATCGACCGAGCGACCCCCCCAAGGCTCGACAACGATCCGGAGGCGGAGACCGGCGGCCGGCGAGGGCGGGCAGACCGCCACCGCTACGATTCCCGCATGACCTCGACCGCAGCCGGCCCGGTCTCGACGCCAGGCGCCGGCGCAACGCCGACGCACCGCGTCTCGGTATTGCTGTACAGCGACGACATCACGACCCGCGACGCCGTGCGCGCCGCCTGCGGGCGGCGACCGGCGCGCGATGTCGAGATCGTCTCGTGGCGTGAGTGCGCCACCGCTCCGGCCGTGATCGAGGCCATGGATGCCGGCGGATACGACGTCGTGGTGCTCGACGCCGAGGCTGCGCCCGTAGGAGGCCTCGGACTGTGCCGGCAGCTGAAGAACGAGATCTTTCGCTGCCCCCCGGTCCTGGTGCTCATCGGACGACCCCAGGACGGCTGGCTGGCCGGCTGGTCGCTCGCCGACGACGCCGTGCCGCACCCGCTGGACCCGGTGGTGGTCTCCGAGGCAGTGGCCGCGCTGGCACGAGCGCGTGCCTGACGCCCCGCCGTCGTGACCCTCCCGGTGCCCGCTCCGTCCGGCTGGCCTGACCTCCTCGCCGCACTGCTGCGCGGAGAGGACCTGTCGGCCGAGCAGTCGGCTTGGGCGATGTCCGAGGTCATGCGGGGCGACGCGACCGCCGTACAGCTCGCCGGGTTCCTCGTCGCGCTCCGCGCCAAGGGCGAGACGGTGGCCGAGCTGCAGGGCCTGGCCGATGTCGTGCTCGAGCATGCGGTCCGGATCGACGTCGCCGGCCCGAGCATCGACGTCGTCGGCACCGGCGGCGACCGGCTCCACTCGGTGAACATCTCGACCATGGCGGCCGTCGTGGTCGCCGCAGCAAGGGTGCGGGTGGTGAAGCACGGCAACCGGGCGGCGTCGTCGTCATCCGGCTCGGCCGACGTCCTCGAGGCGCTCGGCGTCTCGCTCACCCTTGCCCCGGATGACGTGGCGCGCGTGGCCGAGGAGGTCGGTCTAACCTTCTGCTTCGCCCAGGCGTTCCACCCCTCGATGCGGCACGCGGCCGTCGCGCGGCGAGAGCTCGGCGTGGGTACGGCGTTCAACCTGCTCGGCCCGCTCACGAACCCGGCCCAGCCGACCTACGCCGCCGTCGGAGTGGCCGACGCCCGGCACGCGCCCCTCATCGCCGGGGTGTTCGCCGGGCGTGGGCGGGCGGCGTCGGTGTTCCGCGGCGACGACGGTCTCGACGAGCTCACCCTGGCGACGACGTCGACGGTCTGGTGGGTGCGCGACGGCGAGGTCACCGAGATCGTCCTCGACCCGGACGAGGTGGATATGCCACGCGCGCCGGTCGAGGCGCTTCGCGGGGCGGACGCCACGTACAACGCCGGCGTGATGCGCGCCGTGCTCAGGGGCGACTCCGGACCGGTGCGCGATGCCGTGCTGTTGAACGCCGGCATGGCGCTTGCCACGGCGACCGGTCTCGACGGCGTCACGCCGTCGCGGGAGTCGGTGGCCGCAGCCGTCCGAGAGGGGATGACGCGCGCGGCCTCCGCGGTCGACTCCGGTGCAGCCGCCGCCTTGCTCGACCGATGGGCGACCCGCACCTGCGAACTCGCCGGGTGAGGCCGGTTCCCCGCATCGACCCTCACCGAGGGAAGAGCAGCCGCCTCGACCGCGACGGCGCCTGTCGGTGGCCGGGCGGCGGGCCCCGACACCGGACCTCCGCGGTGCAGCGGCCGGTGCTTTCCGCCTGGCGGCCAGGAGAGGAGGCGACCCTCAGTCGTCGATGCCGAGGCTGAAGGCGGCCTCGAGGTCATGGGTCGAGTAGGTGCGGAACGCGATGTGCGTCGTCGTGCCCGTGACACCGGTCACCTTGTTCAGCCGGTCGGCGATGACGTCGGCGAGCTGGTCGTGCTCCCGCACCCGCACCATGGCCACGAGGTCGGCATCACCGGCCACGGAGTAGACCTCGGTGACCGCGTCGAGACCGGCGATCTCCTGGGCGACCTCCGGGATACGGCCGACATCGGCGGTGACGAGGACGATGGCGGTGATCACGAGGACAAGCCTAGCCAACCGTGGATCACCTGCCGGGTCGTGCTCGTCCTGGGCGCTCGCCGAGGGATCCGGTGACGGCGGCGTGGCGCCGAGCCGTCTCGAGCGGCTCGAGCAGGTGGCGCGCGCCGGCGGCTCCGGCCACCGGGCAGGTCCAGGCGCCGTCGACCTCCACGACGCGTACGCCCGGGGCTTCCAGCCACCGCAGCACCGTGTCGCTCTCGGCGGCAGTTGCGGCGGTTGCGGGCGCTACCGGTGGCGCGACGACCTCGGAGCTGGCCCGCAGCGCCTCGATGGCCGGCATCGGGTCGGCACCGCGCGTCGTGACGGTGCTGCCGGCCAGTCGTCCGTACCGCACACAGACGACTTCCCATCCGCCCTGCGCGCCACGCCGGGCGGCGACGAGCTCGGGGATGCGGGCGAGCGGGTCGAGTCGCTGGGTACGTGCCGCACCGCGCACCAGGATGCCGAGGCGGTCGCGCAGGACCTGGGCGTCCTCGAAGCGTTCGGCGCGGGCGAGGGTCGTCATCCGGTGGTGGAGGG
>JBOFLR010000154.1:0-2969 GCA_051657965.1 Dermatophilaceae bacterium | reverse complement strand
TCAGGGAGAACGCGTCTCCGAGCATCGTCTGCGGCAGCTCGTCGGCGCGCCCCAGGGCCCGGGCGCCCGGCGAGGTCGAGACGCGGTGCCCGAGGCCCCGCGGCACCAGGGCGAGCTGCCCGGCATCCAGCCTCACCACGTCGGGACCGCCCGCGCCGCCAGGCCCGTCGACCTCGACGAAGGCGCACCCCCGGGCCACGACATGGAAGCTCAAGGTGTCGGCCAACTCGACGAACCGGCATCCCCGCCGAGCTGGCGCCGGCCCCATTGCGCACCGTGCGCACGCGGGACGTCACCGTCTATGCCCATGCTCGCCAACAGCTTGCCCGCCTCGAGCGGGCGGGTCTGCTGCACCGGCTCGCCGAGGGCTACTTCGCGGTCGTGCCGCAGGAGCGGGTCGGGTCGGGCTGGATGCCGACGTTGGAGGCCGCTGCGGCAGGAGTGGCTGCCGCCGACTTCGGTGCGCGCGGCTTCGCACTGATGGGCATCAGCGCCGCGCGTATCCATCATGTGGTGCTTCGAGCAGTCGGTGTTGCCACGATCGCTGCACCACGCCGCCGCCGGGCTGTGGTACTCGCCGACCGGAATGCCATCGTGCGCTTCCTGACCCGCGACCTGGGCATCATGCAGCTCGAGGTCATGGAGACCGAGCTCGGTCGCTGTCTGGTCGCGACGCCGGAACAGACCCTGCTCGACCTGGCTCACCGGCCGGACAAGGACGGGGTCGCCGAGGACGTCGCCCCCGCGCTACGAGCGCTCGCACCGCGATGTGACGCTGGGGTGCTCGCTGAGATCGCCGGGAAGCAGCGACTCGGCCGCGCACTGGATCGAGTGCGCCGGGCGGGGTTGGTGACGTGACCACAGCCGACGCCATAGAGCTCACGCTCGACGATCTGCGCCGCGAGGTCGACCGCTTCGTCGTCGCGGAAGAGCAGGTCCGCCGCGACCATCTCATGTCTCACGTGCTCGCCGCCATCTCGGCGTCATGCGCAGACGACGTGATCTTCTTCGGCGGAGGAGCAGGTCCCATCGCCATCTCACGTAGGTTGCGTACTTCATCGTCTGACAACGACGTACACTCGTGGAGTGGACGAACAGATCAACTGGGACGTCGACGCCATCGCCTACATCCGCGCCCGCGGCGAGCGATACCCCGACGGCATGGGCATCGAGCCCGAGTGGACGCAGGAGGCCATGACCGATGTGGATCTTCTCGCCCTCGAACCTGACCCGAAGTCACGGATGGGAGCCTCCCGCTTCATTGGCCACTCCCTATCCGCCGGGCGGGTGCTCGTCGTGATCGCCTACCGCGACCAGGGCGGCGGTCTGTACGGCGTCAACGCCTGGCCGGCAACTGGTGCCGACCTGAAGGTGTACCAGCAAGGAGACGATGATGGCCGAGATGATTGAACCAGGACTGGCGAAGCGGCTTCGCGATGAGTCCGAGCAGACCAAGGACGACGCCTACCCGGAGGGCGCCAAGGGGCGGCGGCCGAACCGCCAGAAGGTGTACTCCGTACGCCTCAGTGCCGAGGAAGAAGCCGAGGTGCAGCGGGTCGCCGCGGCCAGGCACCTGCCGGCCTCGACCCTGGTCCGGTCGTGGATTCTGGAGCGACTGGACCGAGAGCGCTCCGCCTGACACCGCGGTGTGTCGGCATCGCCCGATCTACGGGTGCTCAGGGCCGTCATCCCAGGAGGTCGAGGTTCAGCGGGTGAGTTCGGCCTCCTCGTGCAGCCGGGTGAGCTTGTCCGGGTTCCGCATCGCGAAGATCCGCCTGATCCGCCCGTCCTCGATCACCAGGCCCACGATCGTGGGGCCGCCGGCCTCGTCGTCGACCCGCACCCCCACCGCACCGTTGAGCCGGATGACGGCAACGCGCGGGTTCACCGACACCGCGGGGAACGGCCGCAGCAGGTTCGCCACCTTCTTGGCGCCGACCACGGGCACGCGCACCGCCTGTGCGACCCCGCCGCCGTCGGCGAGCAGCACCACGTCCGGGGCGAGCACGTTCATCAGCCCCTGCACGTCGCCCGCCGTGACCGCGGCGACGAACCGCTCCATCACCCGGTGCTGCTCGGCGAGGTCGACCTGCATCCGGGGCTGTCTCGCGGCGACGTGAGCCCGCGCCCGGTGCGCCACCTGGCGGACCGCCGCCGGTGACTTGTCCACGGCGGTCGCGATCTCGTCGTACGGCACGTCGAAGACCTCGTGCAGCACGAACACCGCGCGCTCGGTCGGCGTGAGGGTCTCCAGCACGGTGAGCATCGCGATCGACACGCTCTCGGCGAGCACGACGTCATCCGCCACATCGGGACTCGTGAGCACGGGCTCGGGCAGCCACTCCCCGATGTACTCCTCTCGCCGGCGGCTGACGGTGCGCAGCCGGTTGAGCGACTGACGCGTGACCGAGCGGACCAGGTACGCGCGCGGGTCCCGCACCTCCGAATGGTCGACCCGCGCCCACCGCAGCCAGGTCTCCTGGACGACGTCCTCCGCGTCGGCGGCCGAGCCGAGCAGCTCGTAGGCGACCGTGAAGAGCAGGCCGCGGTGCGTCACGAACGGGTCGGTCGTCATCCCCCGGCCGCCGCCTCCGATGGCGCCCCAGCCGCCGTCTCGGAGGGGGCCCCGGCCGCCGCCTCCGATGGCGCCCCAGCCGCCGTCTCGGATGCCGTCTCGGATGCCGTCCCGGGGCGCTCCGCCAGCGGTGCGAGGTCGCAGGATGCCGCGAAGCCCTCGGACTCGATGCCGAGCGCGACGTTGCCCCGCGTGGTGAGGTTGGCGAACCCGATCACCGTGGTGAGCTCGACGAGGGCCGCCGGGCCCAGCTGGTCGAGCAGCCTGGCCACCAGCTCGTCGGTGACGGTCGGTGGGGTGTCGCTCATCGCCTCGGCGTACTCGAGCACGTCGCGCTCCAGCGAGCCGAACACGTCGGACTCCCGCCACCGCGGGATCTCCCGCGCCCGGTCGA
>JBOFLR010000153.1:0-2404 GCA_051657965.1 Dermatophilaceae bacterium | reverse complement strand
TTCGAGCGGACTCCACGCGCCGGAGCGGCCCCTCGTCAGCCCTCGACCACCACTCACCCGCAGACAGCCGTAGATGGCCGGACGGAGCCGGATGGAGTCGGGCGTCGACCAGGTTCACCCCGACCCGTATTCCCGCAGGTCAGCTACCCATTCGCTGCGGAGGGCGTGGGATTCGAACCCACGAGACGGTTGCCCGCCTAGCGGTTTTCAAGACCGCCGCACTAGGCCACTATGCGAGCCCTCCAGCTCGCCGGGGCAGGCCCCGGCGGACACCGGACCAGGGTAGACGCGGCTGGTACGCCCAGCACATCTGCATCCGCCCGGACGGGCACGGCGTCATCCGACGCCGAGACCGGTGTCCCCCGCCAGGCGCGCGCTACGACCGCTGGCCGCCGGTCACGTCGAGCGGACGACACGCACCGTCAGCTGGAGTAGAACAGCCCGGAGAACCCCTTCTTGCGGTAGTGCTTTCCGTGTCGCCGGCCCCACATCGGCCCGCCGTACCGGTCGGGCGGCGGCGAGGCGAGGAAGCGGCTCTCCAACTGGCTCAGGTGCTCGAACTCGCCGTAGTCGAGAAAGATGCCACGACAGCTCTCGCACTGCTCGATGTGCACGCCGTTGCGGTCGTGGGTGTGCATCGTGCCGCGGCATTTCGGGCACACCATCCCACGTGCCTGCGGGGCCGAACCGGGCAACGGAGGCGGTCGGGTCATGCCTCCATCCTCACCAACGGGCGCAGGCCGTCAAGAGACTGCGCAACTCCTCCCCGCCCGGCGAGCCGGCCCCGGACGAGCCGGCCCCGGACGAGCCGGCCCCGGACGACCTCGCCACAGACGACCTGGCCCGGACGTGTCGCGGGCCGGCTCGCCCACGGACCAGCTCACGCACCGTCGCCACGTACACCGCGCACCGTGCGGCAAGGTCGAGGCGCGGCCACGGGTCGCCGGTCGGCGGCACCGCCGGCCCCGCGGCATCCCGATAGCCGTCGAAGAAGGCGTGCCACGACAGGTCGTCGAGCAGCCCCGCCGCCCAGAAGCCGGCCGGCCGGCCGAGATCCCACGCGGGGTCTCCCACCCCGAGGTCGTCGACATCGAGCAGCCGCCACACGCCGCCCGCCCGCCCGAGCTGGCCCAGGTGCCAGTCGCCGTGCACGAGATGGGGCCGGATGACGTGCGCCCCCTTGCGTTGCACCGCGCCGGTGACGTCATCCGCACTGCCGGCGAACCCGTGCGCGGCGCGCTCGACATCGCGCACCAGCCGCTCGCCGAGCTCGACCAGCATGGGTCGCACCCGATGGTCGGCCAGGCGGGCCCGGGCCACTGCACGACCCAGCCGGGCCGGGCCGCCGTGTGCCGGCATCGGCGTGCCGTGGGCCGGAGGGTCGATGGCGTGCCAGCGGGCGAGCAGGGCCCCGGCCGCTGCCCAGGGCACGGTCGCGGACGACGGGTCGAGCACCTCGACCCGTGGCCAGGCGCTCGCCCACCGGCCGTCGGGAGTGGCACGTGGCTCGGGGACGAGCGGCGCCACCCACACCGGCGGCATGCCGGGACTCGCCGCCGCCGTGAGCCGGGTGCGCAGCACCTCGCCGTCGGTGCTCGCGCGATGCACCTTGACGACGACGTCGCCGACGGTGACGAGCTCCGCGCCGGACGACGTCGTCGTCGAGGGTGCCGGAGCGCCGGTAGCGCCGAGCTCACCCGCCCAGGCCGTGGCCCACGCCCGAACGCCGGGCCAGTGCTGGGAGGGGCCAGCCGTCATCCGTCGATTCTCGCTCGCCCGGGCCACAGCCGCGGGTCCTGTGCTCCGCATGGGATGACGGAGGCACCGGCGGGTAGGGTCGGGGCCGGGACGAGAGGAGCCACCCGATGAAGGTGTCGTTCATCGCCGGGGTCGCCGTCGGCTATGTGCTGGGCGCACGTGCCGGCCGGGAGCGCTACGAGCAGATCCGGCGTACCTCGGGGAAGGTGTGGAACTCCGGGCCGGTGCAGAAGCAGGTCGGTACCGCCAAGGAGGCCGCGCGCACGAAGGCGGCGCCGATGGTGGCCGACCTGGTCGCCGACGCCGCCCGCGCCACCGGCGAGAAGCTGCGGTCGAGCCGCACCGTGAGTTCCGAGACGATCACCGCCGACGCCGGCACACCGTCTCGTCCGCCCACACGAAGCGGCGGACCCGCGGCTGCCGATGCCACGCCACCGCACGGCGACCCCTGGGCCGACGCCACCCGCGCCCGCGGCTGACCCGGCCGCTCTCGACCACCTGGGCCAGCTGCCCGGCCTCCTGGGCGTCCCTGGGCCGTACGGCCGGGACTCCTCGCCGACGTCGGTCGGCCGCCTTGCCCCGCCGAGGACGCCGCCCCCTGCAGCGGCGCCCTCGGCACGGCTTTCCTGCGCCACGGCGACCGTCG